>CALDPJ010000311.1 GCA_937911795.1 uncultured Flavobacteriales bacterium
CTCTGGTAAACCGAGCTGATTCTGAACCATGTGCCGATATCATTATTGGAGCGTCCTCAGAAATACTGAGATGCCCCCATCCTGGATTACTACTCCCTTCGTAAGTCAATCCCAATCTAAGACCAAGGTTGTTCGTAGTCTTGGTGATGCGAAGGGATACCGCATCATCAACTGCTTCGTGAATATGAAACTTTTGTGTTGGGTTACTGGTTCCTAGACCCAGCCAGCCATCGCGCGTTAAGCGCATACGCTCCTGCAAAGTGCCGTCTGTGGTATGCCACTCGAAATAAGATGCAGGGTCATCGGCTCGATGTTCAAAATTAACTGGTATATCACTGTTGGGATCGGCTCCAAACCACTCCCCACTATTTATTTGATTTCCATTGGTGTTCCAATCCTGAGCATTTACATTTAAGGTCGCGCCCATAAATATTGCGACCGTTGCGAGTATTTGAATTGTTCTTTTCATTTTACTGATTGTTGTGACTTTATTAATCAATGCACAACCACCAGTTTTTTTCGCTTACGTACTGTTGCTGATTGATATTCCAACAAGTATATCCCTTCGGATAAATTGTTTAAATTCAATTCAAATTTGAATCCTGTGCTCTGTTGGTGTGGAATCACTTCCTGACCTTTTAGATTGTATAATCCTACTTTGAAATTTGTGACATTGGATTCAATGAACACTATATCATCAGCCGGGTTAGGGAAAATGTT
Organism: uncultured Flavobacteriales bacterium; assembly: GCA_937911795.1. Taxonomy (GTDB): domain Bacteria; phylum Bacteroidota; class Bacteroidia; order Flavobacteriales_D; family SKUL01; genus SKUL01. The sequence goes on from CALDPJ010000311.1 coordinate 721, forward strand.
TATATGAGTCTCCTTTTCTTCCGTCATAGTGGTTCCATCACATTCCGGAAGCCTGGAAACGCAGACATCATCAATAAAATAGTAACTTCCCAAGCTCAAGCCGGGCACCAACTGAAGCACACTGAGTGAATCAAAATCAAAAAATACCCCTAAACCCATATACGTAAAAGGTTGGTCAGCTACAAATGATCCGGAAATGGTTACCCAATCTAAAGTGTCCGTGATAATATTCTCCTCATAAACATGTGCCTCGTTAGGGATTTCCATTAGATTGTCCTGATAGTGATATGCTTGTGTGGTAAAAAAAGCCCCCAAACGATTACAAGCATAGGTTACATTATAATAAGAGCCGGTAAACCCCATATTCGTTTTAAAAGAAACATAATATGTTTCATCAACTTCCAATGGCTCAATCAACTCACAGCCCAGATATTCCCGAAAATCATTTTCGGTAACCGGCGAAGGACTTGGGCTAAAGGCAGCCAGCCCAGTATATGACTCTCCGTCGGCAGGCCATTGGTATCCCCATCCATTCCACGGTGCCCCTCCTAATGAATCCGAAAAGCTCTGAGGATTGACGCAGGTACTGAATGAATTCGCAGATTCCTTCCATCTTGTCCAGGAAACAGGCATTTCATTCAAGTTCTCCGGGCATCCGTTCTCAAACTCTTCGAAGCTTGGATTGGGTACTAAATTTTGAGCATGTAGGGTATTTGTTAATAACAACAGTAAAAGCGAAAAAAACCGTGTTGTTATCATTATAAAAGCGGTTTTTGGTTAATTGATTTTGTTGGTCTCTTTAAGGGCTCAATTATGTGGAGACCACCGGCCATACTCCGCGGGTACGGCGGTCATTTATCCTGCGGATATTTGTACCTTTACTGTTACATAGGCCTTTTTTTAGGTTTATAACCAAAACCTCCGCGGGAGAATCCGATCAAGAATTTAAACCCGCGGGGGCTTTTTCATTTCTACCGTGGAAACTACTTAACATTTATTAACCAAAAAAGCATTTTACGTTTTAAATTCTGCGTATACTGCTCAGGCCGTATCGTTACATCAAACGTAAATAAAATCTTGTGCAGACAATTAAATCCAAATCAATACCTGCAATATTTATCCTCCTTCATATTTACAACATCTCCCACATCTAGCGTCTTCGATTTAGGTTTTTACCATTTTATACCCCCACTTCCGCCACATCAGAATTTGTACTTTTACGCCGAATCCCGCTAACAACGATTCCGCGGCCATGCAATTCGAACTTACCAAAGCCTTCATTGAAGACCTGAGAGCGTCCATCGACCAGGGCGACACCGGTGCCGCAGCTGCCGCCATTGCTGATTTACACCCGGCCGACGTGGCTGAAATTATCCAGCAGTTTCACGAAAACGACGCATTTCTGTTTTTCGGGCTGATCGACAAAAACAAAAGGGCCGATGTATTTCTCGAACTCGATGAGGATTGGCGCCACGCATTGCTCGATGATTTAAGCTCTGGTGATATTGCCGAACAATTGATCAACGTGATCGATTCGGATGACGCAGCCGACCTTATTTCGGAGCTGCCGGAAAAACAGCAGGTAGAGGTAATGTCGCTGCTGGATGATGAAGAGCAGGTGAGCCACATCAAGCAATTGATGCGCTATCCCGAAGATTCTGCCGGAGGTATCATGGCCAAGGAGCTCGTAAAAGTTCAGGCCGACTGGACCATCGCACATGGTATTCGCGAAATGCGCAACCAGGCCCAGGAAGTGAGCGAAGTGTATGCCATTTACGTGATCGATGAACGCGATAAATTACTCGGCACTTTATCGCTGCAACAAATGCTTTTTGCTCCGAGTTCTATCAAATCCAGATTTCGCGACATTCACACCGAAGGTGAACCGTTGTATGTACTTGCCCACGAAAGCGCCGAAGAAGCCGCGCGCATGATGGAAAAATACGACCTCGTGGCGCTGCCGGTGGTAGATGAAGAAAAGCGGTTGCTGGGACGAATCACGATCGACGACGTGGTGGATCTGATAAAAGAAGAAGCCGAACGCGATTACCAGATGGCTTCCGGTCTGGCCGACAAAGTAGATCTCAGCGACACGGTGATGCAGGTTACCCGCGCCCGGCTGCCCTGGCTGATCATCGGTCTGATGGGTGGCTTACTCGTCGCCAATGTTGTAGGGCTTTACGAAGCTGAAATAGCGCAAATCACGCAGCTTGCTTTGTTTATGCCTTTGATAGCGGCGATGGGCGGAAATGTGGGCGTACAATCATCGGCCATTGTAGTGCAGGGACTGGCCAACAGCTCCATCAGTATTCAGTCGCTTTTTCCGCGGTTGCTGAAAGAATTGTACGTTGCAATGCTGAGCGGGATCATCTGTGCGTCCCTGGTTTTACTGTACAACATACTCATCGAGGATTCAATTATGCTCGGTCTGACGGTTGGAATTGCCCTTTTTGCAGTTATCGTTTTTGCTGCATTATTTGGAACGTTTGTGCCGCTCACGCTCGAACGGTTTAACATTGACCCGGCCGTGGCGACAGGACCATTCATCACCACCATAAACGACATCATTGGGCTGGCGATTTACTTCATCATAGCCAAACAATTTTTCGATCTCTGATGAATATTTTGTTTGTTGACCGGGTTCATGACGTGCTCGAAGAAATGCTCACTGCAGCCGGACACCACTGCACACACGATTATACGAGCGACAAACTCGCGCTGCAGCAAAACCTTTCCACCTGCGAAGGAATCATCATACGCAGCCGGTTTGTTATTGACGCAGCATTTCTCGATGCGGCTCCGAATCTGAAATTCATTGCCCGTGCGGGTGCCGGGTTGGAAAACATCGACCTGGCCAGCGCAAAAAACAGGAATGTGGTGGTATTTATGGTTCCCGAAGCGAATCGCGATGCGGTTGGAGAACACGCCGTTGGAATGCTGCTCATGCTACTCAACCACCTGAAACGGGCAGACAGTGAAGTACGTAACGGAACCTGGTTGCGCGCCGAAAACCGCGGGACTGAAATCGGTGAGAAGACAGTTGGTATTGTAGGATTCGGGAATATGGGCAGCGCATTTGCCGGAATACTGCGCGGCTTCAACTGCCGGATTCTCGCCTATGACAAATACCACAACAATGGCCCGGATTACGTTACCCATTGTTCGTTGGAACAATTGCAACAGGAGTCGGATGTCATCAGCGTGCACATTCCGCTGACCGATGAAACGTTGTATTTCGTCAACGATGATTTTATAGATCACTGCAAAAAAGGCGTTTATCTCATCAATACCGCACGTGGAAAAGTGGTGGAAACCAAAGCCCTCGTGCGCGGACTAAAAAGCGGTCAGGTGGCCGGAGCCTGTATGGATGTGCTCGAATACGAAGCCATCTCTTTTGAACGGCTGCATGCAGAACAGCTTCCGGATGATTTCCAGTATCTCATTCAAAGCAGTAATGTGTTGCTCTCTCCCCACATTGCAGGCTGGACACACGAATCGCATTACAAACTCTCTAAATTTTTGGGAGATAAAATTTTACAGTATTTTGACGGTAGTTTCCATTAGACTATTATGAAAACAGATAAAAGAATAACGTCGTTTGATGACCATTTGGACGAGCAGTACGGAAAAGCAGGAACCGAATCTCGCGAAAAATTTCAAGAAGAATTTGAGACCTTCAAAATCGGCGTCTTAATTCAAGAAGCCCGGAAAAAACAGCATATGACACAAGAGCAGCTGGCTCAAAAAGCTGGTACAACGAAATACTATATTTCGAGAATAGAAAATAATGCCAGCGACATCCGGCTTTCTACATTGATGAGAATAATCAGGGAAGGATTGGGGGGTAGTTTAAAATTATCGCTCGATGTGTAGCCGATCAAATAGAGACAAAACTTTTGATTGTTTATATATTGGTCCCAAACTAAGACAACAATGAAAAAACTATATACTACCCTACTATTTTTCACTACACTTATTACAACCTCCTCAGCTCAGTATCTGGTGAGCGTGGAGCTGATGTATTCATGGACTCCTGCACAACTCATGGGACAGGGAGTTTTTGGGGCGCAAAACGATGTGGCGATGTACAAGATCATTTACAACACGACCGACGTGCACGGTGAACCTACCATCGCATCGGGTGCCATGTTTGTTCCGGAACTTCCGGGATGCGCCCTGCCCGTAGCAGTGTACGATCACGGAACCATTTTTCTGAAAAACGATGTCCCCAGCAACAACAATGGTGAAGCGACGGTCGGAAAATACATGGGTGCCTTTGGTTACCTCGGGTTGCTGCCGGATTATCTCGGCCTGGGAGAATCTCCCGGACTTCACCCCTATGTTCATGCAGATACCGAAGCCAGTGTCACCATTGATATGATTCGTGCGGCAAAAGAATATTGTGAATCCGAAGAAATTGCGCTGAATGATCAGTTGTTCATCACCGGATATTCACAGGGCGGACACGCAGCAATGGCAACGGTTTACGAAATTCAAACCAACCTGAGCGATGAATTTACTGTTACGGCTTCCGCTCCGGCATCCGGACCTTACGACATCAGCGGGAGCCAGGCGTCACCGGTTTCTTCTGATCAGCCATATGCATCACCGGAATACCTGCCGTACGTGATTTTCTCGTACCAGCTGGCCTACGGAAATATTTACGATTTACCCGAAGATTTCCTGCTTGCTCCGTACAACGAAACGCTGCCTCCTCTTTTCGACGGCTTGCACAGCGGAGGTCAGATTTCAGCAGCAATGCCTGCAGTTCCGAGCCAGATTATTGTTCCTTCCGAACTCGAAGCTTTCGACAACGACCCGAATAACCCGATGCGCCTTGCTTTGCAGGACAACGACCGCTACGACTGGGCACCGCAATCGCCCATGCGCCTGTACTATTGCACCGAAGACGAGCAGGTGTTTTACGAAAACAGCCTGGTTGCGCACAGTGTAATGGAGGCAAACGGCGCTACTGATGTTACCTTGATGGACATGGGAGCGTACTCGCACGGCGATTGCGCTCAACTTTCACTTTTTGATATTTTGGGATGGTTCAATGGCCTGAAAGAATCCTGTGCCGGTGTAGGAATGGTGGAGTATAACGGAATGACGGTTGAACTTTTTCCGAATCCCGCCACTACCAATGTACAATTGCGCCTGAGCGAAAACTTCAGCGGCAACCTGCGCATTCGCGACGTCACCGGAAAAACGGTACAACTACAATCCTTCAACGGCCATGTAGTGGAAGTTGCAACAGTAAATCTTGCCCGTGGATTGTATGTGCTAACGATCGACGAATTACCGGGATTTTCAGAACGGATGTTGCTGCGTTAATCGCGGACCACAAACCGGGCAGTGTCACGGCTGCGTTGCTCTACGAACACTTCGCGACTTCCGACCAATTCTTCGATGAGACCTTCGTTGTAGTGCCGGATGGTAAGCAGCGTCACCGGCTCGTTATAGCGCACCTTGTAGTTTTCTGAGAGCGCGGCCATCAGGCGTTCTACACGTCTGTCGTCGCGATCGGCGCAAATCGAAAAACTCAGCGCCGAATGCTGCATCAGGTTCAGGTGAATTCGCTCTTTGGCCAACATCCCGAAAATAGCCGATAAATTTTCCTCCACGATGAATGAAAAATCCCTCGGCGAAATGGAGATCAGCACCTGCTCTGTTTTGAAGATATATGTAGGAATCAGCGCGTCGTCCTGTTCGGAAGATTGAATTTCGGTGCCGGGTTTTTCGGGGTGAAGAAAGGAGCGCACGTACAACGGAATTCCCGCGTTTTGAAGGGGTTTGATGGTTTTCGGGTGAATGACCGACGCGCCGTAATAGCTGAGCTCGATGGCTTCTTTGAAAGAAATCCGAGGTAATTGGCGGGTTTCTGTAAAAAACTTTGGATCGGCATTCAACACTCCGGGAACATCCTTCCAGATCGTTACTTCTTCTGCTTTGAGCGCAAAGGCGAGAATGGCTGCTGAATAATCCGAACCTTCGCGACCGAGGGTGGTGGTGTTTCCATCTACATCGGAACCGATAAATCCCTGGGTGATGCACAATTTCTGCGCTGAATTCAGTTCCGAACATTTGCTGTTGACCGCTTCAACGGTGGCATTCCAGCTCACGTTTGCCTCGCGGTAGATGTTATCGGTGACGATCATTTCGCGGGCATCAAGCCAGTAATTGTCAAAACCCTGTTCGCTCAGATAAACACTAACGATGGTTGTGCTCACGAGTTCTCCTGCAGAAACAATCTGGTCGTATTCAAAATCGCGATTGCCCGAAGGCGGTTGCCGAAGATGATTCTTCAGCTGACTCCAGAACAAATTCACTTTTCCGAACCCGGATGAATCTGCTTTGAACAACTCTTTCATGATGCTTTCATGCGCATCTATGACTTGATCCAGCCGATGTTCGGCGGTCTGGTGGTCGTTTTGCTCGCTGAGGCGCCAAACTTCTTCCAGCGCGTTGGTGGTTTTGCCCATGGCCGAAACCACGACCATCAACTGTTCGCCTCCGTAGTTTTTCACCACTTCGAGTACGTTGCGAACTGCGGCAGCATCGCGAACAGAAGCCCCTCCGAATTTAAAGACTTTCACGGTGCAGGTCTTTTTCTGTGAGCACTCCGTTGATCCATTCTCCATCGAGTTTGTCGCCGTACTTTTTATAAAAACATATCGCCGGTTCGTTCCAGTCGAGTACCTGCCATTCCATGCGTTTTGAACCGCGTTGTCGCGCTTCGTCCATCACCCGCTCAAACAACTTCGCTCCGATGCCGTGGCGGCGGAAAGATTCTTTTACTACCAGATCTTCGAGGTACAGACAGCGGCCTTTCCAGGTGCTGTATTTCTCATAAAAAAGGGCTATCCCGACGATCTCACCCGCAATTTCAGCCACAAAAAAATCGAATATTCTATCGGGCCCAAAAGCATCGTCTTCCATGCTTTCTACCGTGGTTTCAACGGCGTCGGGTTCTTTTTCATAGATGGCCAGTTCGCGGATCAACTCCAGCGTTGCCGGTAAATCGCGTCTTTCGCCTTTTCGGATCAGCGGTGATTCCATACTGCAATGATACAGTTTCGGAGGGTGAAGTTCCAAAACATGTAATGGCACGATCACTGTCACGCGCTGCAAGCGCGCGTCAGTATTCTAAG
>CALDPJ010000312.1 GCA_937911795.1 uncultured Flavobacteriales bacterium
TTTCTCTTCGTTGCGGGCAATCAGCGTGACAGATGCTCCGAGTTCTGCAATTTCAATGGCTGCGGCTTTCCCAATTCCCTGGGTGCTGCCGGCCACCAACGCGCGTTTTCCTTTAAGACTTAAATCCATGTTTTGGCATTTGGCTGTAAAGATGAGGAAAATTCATTTCGGCAGTGGACTCAGTCATGAAATCTTTGCCGGACGGCTTCAAAAACCACCACGGCTGCTGCAGCCGAAACATTCATCGAATCGATTATTCCACGCATAGGAATAATGATGTTTTCGTCCGATTGCTCAGACCATTGATCTGATAATCCTGTGGCCTCGGTTCCCATAACAATCGCGGCTGGTTGAGTGAAGTTAACCTGCGTATATGGCTTTGCAGCTTCCAGATGCGTACAGTAGATTTTAATTCCATTATCCTTTAGCCATGCAATGGTGTCAGCGCTCGTTGCCGCCGCAACCGGGCAGGTAAATACCGTTCCTATACTGGATCGAATGACGTTCGGGTTATAGAAATCAACAAGCGGATCGCAAACAATAACCGCGTCCAGTCCTGCAGCATCGGCGGTCCGCAACAACGCGCCGAGATTCCCCGGCTTTTCTACAGATTCAACAACGAGGATCAACGGTTTTTCAGACAATTTTAAATTTTGTAAGATGTTGTCGCGGACCGGCATTACCGCAACAACCTGAGCGGTTTCGGCCCTAACTGCCATTTTCGCAAAAACATTTTGCTGAACAGGAATTAAAACCTGCTCATTTAAGCCGGCAATCAATAGGGCTGGTACGTCTATTTGTTCAGGATCAAAAAATACCGTAGAGGGTATGAATCCCCCCTTCAAAGCCAATGAAAGTTCCCGAAAACCTTCCAGCAAAAAACGCTGTTGCTTTTTTCGCTCGCGCGATTTCTCCAGCGTAAGTGCTTGTTTGACCTTAGGATTTTGAAGACTGGTGATGAGCGGGTGCATGGCATCAAAGTAATGGAATTCATGTGAATTTTGCAGTCGAATTGCCGAAGTATAATATTTTGAGTTTTCCCTGAATTCAACTTTTATCTTTACAACATGAATCAGTCTTACGCGCTTCTGGATTCCGGAAATCATCAGAAACTTGAGCAATTCGGAGCCTACGTCCTTATTCGTCCAGAACCTTCTGCATGGTGGAAACCGTCCTTGTCACTCAAAAGCTGGAATGAAAAAGCCGCAGCCCGCTTTGTCCCCGAACCGGGACAACAAACAGGAATAAACCGTGGAGGAAAATGGGAGTTTTTATACAAATTACCGGATTCATGGCCTGTTGTTTTTACTATAAGAAAAAAGACTTTTAAATTTCGCATTGCTCCGACACCTTTCGGACACGTTGGTCTGTTTCCGGAACAAATGGAGAACTGGACATTCATTGCGGATTCAATTGCAAAAATATCCAATCCTTCACCCAAAGTGCTTAATCTATTTGCTTATACCGGCGCTGCATCTGTTGTGGCGCGGGCGTACGGAGCAGATGTTTTTCATGTAGATGCTTCAAGACCTGTCCTGAATTGGGCAAAGCAAAACATGGAACTGAACGAGCTCCAGGATATCCATTGGGTGTATGAAGATGCGCTGAAATTTGTGAAGCGCGAAACAAAGCGCGGCCGTCGGTATCAGGGGATTATACTGGATCCTCCTCCGGCAGGAAAAGGTCCGAAAGGTGAGCGTTGGTCGTTGAACAGTCAACTTGACGAGTTGATCGGCCACTGCGCCGAAATTCTTGAACCGAAAAGTGCATTTCTATTGATGAGTACCTACGCAATTGATTGGCCACACGAAATTGCGCGGGAACGATTGACAGAAGCGATTCCTGCAAAAAAATATAATTCCGGTGATTGTATTTTAAAAGGTCCGGATCAGAAACATTCTATAACTCTTGGATCGTACGTGAGACTGTGGCGGTAGGTGAATTTCTGCTGCTCGTCGAAAAATTGTAAAGTCTGGGCTTTTTTTCTGAAAATTTGGCACTTTTGCCAATATACCAAACTTGCAATTTAATTTTTAATCCATGAAAAAACTCAACCTATTACTGGCCGGTTTATGTCTGGCTGTCATTTTCCCCATTCAGGCTCAGATCAGTCAGGGCGGGAAACCAATGGCCCAGGCACGGGCGCTGTCACTCGAAAATGTTCCCGTGGCACAACTTCCGACTTTCAATCTGGAGAGTGTTATGCTCGAAGATGCCCAGGATGAAAAAGCAGGAAATTATCCCAAAATTGGTCGAATCCGTTCAGTGGATGTTACTCCCCATGAATTTGGGGAATGGACAAATCTGGATGAAGGTGGTCGAATCTGGCGGGCAGGTGTAAAATCACGCGATGCCCACGGACTTTCGGTACAATTCGAAGATTTTAATCTTCCGGAAGGAGCAAGAATGTTTATTTATTCGGCTGATTATAAACATATCATTGGCGCTTTTACTTCTTTTAATAATCACGAATCAGGTATTTTCAGTACCCAACTAATACCTGCCGATGAAGTGATTATAGAATATTTCGAGCCTCAGGAAACGCAGGATCAACCTTTCCGGATTACTGGTGTTTTACATGCCTATCGAATGGTGCCCGGGGCAGAATCGGTAAGCCGTGAATTCGGTGATTCTGATTCCTGTCAGATAAATATCAACTGTTCTGAGGGCAATAACTGGCAGGATGAAAAACGCGGGGTAGCCCGGATTTTAGTTTTTGAAGGAAATGAAGCCGGGTGGTGTACAGGTTCACTTGTTAATAATACGGCAGAAGACTGCACTCCATATTTTCTTACCGCATTGCACTGTGGAGTCAGTGCGTCTGTGTCGAATATGAATCAGTGGATCTTCTATTTTAATTATGAATCAGCTGGTTGCAGCAACGGAACCTCAGGACAAGTTCCGAACAATACAATGACCGGATGTGCCCGCATTGCCGATAGTGGTGATGGCGGTGGAGATTCCGGATCGGATTATCTGCTCGTGGAAATCAATAATGATGTTCCGCAGTCCTATAACCCTTACTTTAACGGATGGAGACGAAACAATGTCACCAGCGCCAGCGGTGTCAGTATTCATCATCCGGCAGGCGACATCAAAAAGATTTCGACTTATACATCCTCACTTTCATCCGTTAGCTGGGGTGGTCCTTCCGGTACGCACTGGATGGTTCAATGGAGCGCCACCTCTAACGGTCACGGTGTTACCGAAGGTGGTTCATCGGGTTCGCCGATTTTTGATAACCAGGGATTGATCATCGGTACGCTAACCGGTGGAAGTTCTTATTGTTTCGATACCGGCAGCCCCGACTTGTACGGAAAAATGTCTTATCACTGGGGTTCTAATCCCGGAGATGATTTAAGTGATTATCTCGATCCTGCCGACAGTGGTGTAAATACATTGAATGGTACAAACCAACCTTGCGGCACTGTATCAGAAGATTGTATCGCCGACATTCCTTATTCTATGGATGACGAATGTGTAATCGCTGTTATTGCAGCAGACGATTATTGTTGTGAAACTGAGTGGGACGATACTTGCGAGTCGGCTTACGAGACTTGTACAAATGGTGGAGAAATTTGTGCGGCAGGAACAGTCAGTGTTGCAGCATCACAAAATATTTGCCCCGGAGAAACAGGGATATTTGACGCTGCAGGTGTTTCAATTCCGGCCGGTGGAGGTTATGCCGTTCAATTTACACCGGATGGCGGAACAGGTGGATTGCCACAGGGTTTCTCAATTTTAGGTGTTGAACCACTTCCGTTTGAATTCGATGCTGATGTCAACGGCGTTATGTCAGGAAATGATTTGCTGCCGCTATCCGGCCAGTGGATTGTACTTGGGTATGTTTATACCAACCCCGACAGTGCTGCAGAAACATTTTGTAGTCTTTCTGATATAGAAATCACCCTGAACTTTCTTTCTGCCGGTGACCCGGCCTGTGACGGAGCGGGAGTTGGAAATGACGATTGTGCAGATGCGACATCAGTCGTTCCGGGAACGTATGATTTCAGCACCCTCGGTGCAACGACCGATGGACCCGATCAACCGGGGTCTCCTTGTGATCAGTTTGAAGAATCGAATGTCAACAACGATGTTTGGTTCGAATATACGGCTACCTGCGATGGGGCGGCAACTTTTTCAACCTGTGGTACCGCCGATTTTGATACCCGCATTGCTGTATATCCGGGGGGTCAATGTCCTCCGTCAGCGGAGTCGTTGATTATCTGCAACGATGATTTCGGCGATTGCGACGGCTTTACGTCTCAGTTGGAATGGCTGGTAACAGAAGGATCCACTTATTTATTAAGAATCGGAGGATACGATAGTTCAGAATCGGGCGAAGGTAGTTTCGAGCTTACTGAAGAGTGTGGTGGAACCGTTGGCGAGTGCATCGCCGAGAACCCATATTCTGATGATGATCCTTGTATGCTCGCGGTAATTGCCGGTGATGATTATTGTTGTGAAACGGAATGGGATGAGTTCTGTGAAGCTGATTATGCCGATTGTATGGGTATGAGCGACTGCGAGGCAGGAGTCGTGATATCAGCACTTTCACAAAATATATGTCCGGATGAGACTGGTATCTACGATGCTACCGATGTAGTTATCCCTGATGGCGGCGGATATGCTGTTCAATTTTTACCGGATGGTGGAACCGGTGGTAATGGTACCGGGTTTTCAATAACAGGTGTTGAACCGCTGCCTTTTGAGTTTGATGCAGATATCAATGGAATCATGTCGGGAAATAGCTTCCCACTGCTTTCCGGCCAATGGATTGCAACGGGATATGTATATACTGATCCGGATGATGCAGCAGGTACAGTTTGTAGCATATCCGAAGTAGAGGTCGTTTTGAACTTTCTTTCAGCCGGTGATCCCGCTTGTGAAGGAGGAGTCGTTACAAACAACGAAAGTTTTGAAGGAGCATTTCCACCACCGTGCTGGACTATGGCCGATACTGATGACGATGGTGAGAACTGGTTTAAATATGGAGCAACAAACCCGGAAAGCCCTGTGTTTGGTGTAGCGCAAGACGGATTTTTCACAGCAGCTTCTGCTTCTTATTTTGGTGTTGCCTTAACTCCTGACAATTTCCTGATAACCCCACAACTATCACTCGGTTCTGATGAAGAACTGGTGTACTGGGTAGCCGGTCAGGATCCAGATTGGGCAGAAGAACACTATGGCGTATTCCTTTCCACGACAGGAAATTCTCCAGAAGACTTTACTGTGAATCTGTTTGAAGAAACGCTCGAAGATGACACCTGGCTGGAGCGGACCATAGATCTTTCTGCCTATGCCGGACAGGATGTTTACCTGGCTTTCCGTCACTTCGACGTCACCGATATGTTCTACATGAAGATTGATAACGTAGCGCTTCCAGGTGAAATCATTCCTTGCGACGAAGTACCGGATGAAGAGTGTACGGATTTCGCATCCGGTCCATGGGGAGATTTCACAGATTTTTTTGAAGGAGCTCCGGTAGATGATGGAGAAGGTTGTCCTTTCAATGAAATCCAGGATTTTGAAGTGTGGATGAGTGAATCGTATGTACTGGAAAATGTAGTGGAAGGTACTTCATATACATTCAGCCATTGCAATGGTCCGGGTGCCGGATCATGGATTCCTGAATATACCATTATCGCTCCGAGCGGAAACATCGATGCTTTTGGTGCCGGTGACGGAGACGGATGTTCCATTACCTGGATTGCTACCGAATCCGGAACGTACCAGATTGGAATCAACGAAGCAGGAAACTGTGGTGTTGGTGGTGAAATTGACAACGGCTACCCCGCAATTACATGTAATAGCGATGTTACGGCTGTAGAAGAAAGCAATGCGCAAATGTTTAGCTTGTTCCCGAATCCGAACAATGGTCAGTTTACGCTAACCTATCGCGGAGAGGCTGGATTGGCCGATGTTGAGGTGTTGGAGGTGAGTGGTAAAATCGTGAGCCATCATCAGGTAAACCTGAACCATGATACGGTACTTCCGATTGATCTCGGAGATCAGGCTTCAGGGATGTATTACGTACGTGTGACCCTCAACAACTCGGTTACCGTTCAGAAAGTAATGGTGCAATAAGTAAGCACACATTGATTTTTCAATAACCCCGGTGATTTTTTTCACCGGGGTTTTTCTTTTCCCTGAATTGAGTGATTGGGACGTCCAATAAAAAAGGTCTGAACAAAAGTCCAGACCTTTTAAATATTGTGGAGAATACCGGAGTCGAACCGGTGACCTCTTGCATGCCATGCAAGCGCTCTAGCCAGCTGAGCTAATCCCCCAATAAATCCCGATACTGCTCAACAACATTTTGCCGAAAATCGGGAGTGCAAATGTATGAAATTTTGATATTTGTTCTTCAAACTTTTCCCAATGCTGTCAGCAGAAGTTAAAAATACCATTGAACAGGTCCTCGCAGAACAGGAAAAAATCAACGGACAACTCCAATGGCGGCCAGTTGGCGGCGGAAGCATTAACGACTGCTACCGCATTTCATCATCCAAATCAGGTGTTACCTTTTTTGTGAAGCTAAATTCTGCTTCAGAATTCCCGGGCATGTTCCAAGCCGAAGCGAAAGGATTGGAAATGATTCGAACACATTCAACTTTCGAAATCCCGGAAGTGATAACTGTGGAAAAAGAAGGAAACACAGCTTTTTTGATAATCGATTGGTTGGAGGCTGGTTCGCGTGATAAAGATTTCTGGCAACTATTTGCCGTAAATCTCGCCAACATGCACCGGCAAAGTGCACAGGAATTTGGTCTCGATCACCACAACTACATCGGATCTTTAATACAACGGAATACACAGCTTTCGAGTTGGGCCGAGTTCTACATTACCATGCGCCTCGAACCACAGTTGCGAATGGCCGCAGATAAAGGATTGGCGGACATCACCTTGATAAAGTCATTCGATCGGTTGTTTGGCCGCCTGCACGATCTGTTCCCCGTTGAGCAACCTTCGCTGCTTCACGGCGATCTATGGAGCGGCAATTTTATGTGTACCGATTCCGGTGACGCTACCATTTTTGATCCGGCGGTATATTATGGCCATCGGGAAATGGACATCGCAATGAGCAAACTGTTCGGTGGTTTTGATCGGGAATTTTACGAACACTATCAGCGTACTTTTCCTATGGAAAATGATTGGGAACAACGGATTCCGCTCGGTCAGTTGTATCCGCTGCTGGTTCACGTAAACCTCTTCGGAGCATCTTATCTGGCGCAACTGAAATCGTGTCTGCGGCCATTTGTTTGATTCCCGCTCCTACATTATTGGCGCGCTACTACTGGCGCGCGCTTGTAGCGCGTGTCAGTATATCGCGTGAAGGTAAATCTACATCCTCCATTGCTTGCGCGTTCCAGTATATTCTAAATATCCAATGCCATTTCTCTGACTTCCGCTCCTCTGTCAGATGATTATCTTTGTGCAAATTCCGAAAAAAATGAGCTCATCCAAAATAAATGCGGGCAATGCTCCGAAACCGGTTGGTTTGTATCCTCACGCGAGGAAAGTTGGAAACCTGGTGTTTTTATCTGGTGTGGGTCCCCGCACAGCCGGGTCTGATCAAAACGACTCAGGAGTGCCCGGCCTCGAACTCGATCACAACGGCAACTTCAAATCTTTCGATTTCGAAAAGCAGGTGCACTCGGTGTTCAAAAATGTTCGTGAAATACTCGAAGCTTCGGGTTCCTCCTGGGATCAACTGGTAGACGTAACGGTTTTTCTGGTGAATATGAAACGGGATTTTCACACCTTCAATCGCATTTACGCCGAATATTTCAAAGTAAATCAACCCTGTCGCACTACCGTTGAGGTGAGCAGCCTTCCCACTCCCATTGCCATTGAGCTGAAGTGCGTCGCCGCCATTTCAGAATAACCTGAAATTCCGACAGCCAGTCAGACCGGCCATAGAGCTGATCAAAATCCGTAAATTCGCGTTCTTAAAATTGAGGTGCACGCATGAGCAGTAAATATCCCGAATACAAAGGATTGGACTTAACCGCAACGTCAGCAGAAATGCTGGATAAGTGGGAAAAAGATAAAACCTTTCAGCAAAGTATCGACAGCCGCGATGAAGCGAAACCGTTCGTTTTTTACGAAGGTCCGCCATCGGCCAACGGCATGCCCGGGATTCATCACGTTATGGGCCGAACCATCAAAGATCTTTTCTGCCGGTACAAAACGCTGAAAGGTTTTCGCGTAAACCGCAAAGCAGGTTGGGACACGCACGGTTTGCCTGTTGAACTCGGTGTGGAGAAGGAGCTCGGCATTACAAAAGAGGACATCGGGAAAAAAATTTCGGTAGATGCCTACAACCGAGCCTGCAAAGAAGCGGTGATGCGATATACCGACGTGTGGAATGACCTCACCGTAAAGATGGGTTACTGGGTGGATATGAGCGATCCGTATGTCACCTACGAAAACAAATACATCGAATCGGTGTGGTGGCTGTTGAAACGATTGTACGACAAAAATTTGCTCTACAAAGGCTACACGATTCAACCCTATTCACCGGCCGCCGGAACCGGTCTCAGCACACACGAGCTCAATCAACCCGGATGCTACCGCGATGTAAAAGATACCTCGGCAGTGGCGCAATTTGCCATCAAACCCACCGGCCATCCGCTTGAGCAAACACTCCTCGAATCAGATCACGGAGATGTTTTTCTGCTCGCATGGACCACCACTCCCTGGACACTTCCATCGAATACTGCACTCGCTGTCGGAGCGAAAATTGAATACGTGCAGGTGCTGAGTTTTAACCAATACACCCATTTGCCGATTAACGTAATCGTCGCAAAGTCTTTATTGGAATATCAGTTCAGCGGGAAATATCAGCGGGTAAATTCACGCGAAGAATTAACCTATTCCGAAGGTGATAAACAGATTCCTTACCTGGTGGTGAATGAATTCAAAGGAAGTGATCTGGTGGGGCTTCGCTACCATCAATTGCTTCCCTACGCTCAGCCAATGGAGAACGCCGATCAGGCTTTTCGGGTGATTCCCGGTGATTTTGTAACCACCGAAGACGGAACGGGAATCGTACACATCGCACCTACTTTTGGAGCAGATGACATGAAGGTGGCCAAAGAAGCCGGTGTTCCTCCGATGTTGGTGGCCGACGAGAATGGAAATCCCACCCCATTAGTCGATTTACAGGGAAAATTTGTTCCTCAGATGGGTGAACTTGCCGGCATGTATGTCAAAAACGACTACTACGCCGACGGGGAGTTACCCGAAAAATCGGTAGATGTTTTGATTTCTGTCAAGCTGAAAACCGAGAACAAAGCGTTTAAAGTCGAGAAGTACGAACACAGCTATCCGCATTGCTGGCGTACAGATAAGCCCGTTCTCTATTATCCGCTGGATTCGTGGTTTGTGCGAACAACAGAGAAAAAAGACCGGCTTATAGAACTGAACAAAACCATCAACTGGAAACCCAAAGCTACCGGTGAAGGACGTTTCGGAAACTGGCTCGAAAATCTGAACGACTGGAATTTATCCCGTTCGCGTTTCTGGGGCATCCCGATTCCGATCTGGCGCACCGAAGGTGGATCCGAAAGTAAATGCATCGGATCGGTTGCCGAGCTAAAATCAGAATGTGAAAAAGCGGTGGAACAGGGAATGATGGATAAGAACCCACTCGCCGATTTTAAACCGGAAGACTTTTCAGAAGAGAATTACCATCTGTTCGATCTGCACAAAAACTATATGGACGCAGTGGTGTTGATTTCGCCGGTTAACTTCATGGCGATAAAATCACCGGGCAACATCAGTTTGTGGATCCGGCTAAACAATTCCGGCTCATGCGTCTGCACCCAGCGCAGCTTTGCCGCAGTAAAGTTACCGGGAGAGTTAAGCAAATGCTCAAAACAAAAATCTGCACCCAACCCTTCCAATGCCTCGTCACCATAAGGCACCGCGCGGCTGTCACACCAAATAATGGCAGGGCGGAGCACTTTTTGCTCGGCATCGACTAACACCAGGCCGTGCATTTGGTAGGAAATTCCTATGGCTTCAATGCGCGCTGGATCAATTGCCTCCTGCGCGAATAAGCGCGCGCACGCCTGTTTGGTGCAATCCCACCAGGTCTCCGGGTCTTGCTCGGCAAAGCCTGGCTGCGAACTTAAAATTGGCAATTCCGTATCCGGGTAGGAAACCGCACCGATACGTGCCCCGGAGTGGCCGTCGATGACCGACACCTTGGTAGAAGAACTGCCTATATCTATTCCTAAAAACAGCATTGATTAATCTCTAAGTGATTTCTTTAAGCAAACGCTGGACACGCAAATTATGGCGATTATCAATCACCACAGCCATTTTGCATATCTTGCGCTAATAAGATGGGGCGAAGTATATCCTTATTGTCCTGCTGACCACAAGAGATCACCAAGCTTAATTTCCGATGTTGTAACCGATCTCAAAAATGACTGCTAATTACGCTCACGAGCTCTTTGCAGGCTCGACCATTCGTTATAGCGCTTATACAATGCAACGCCTTGGAGCAACTAATTATGCGACACACAGGGTGCAAATAATGGTATCGCCACCCGCCGCACAAGAGGATTGATGACTTGACTAACATTAAACCGGAGCAGGCGCCTCTCAGTCACGTTGAGCCCTTGAATCTTCCGCGCGACGTCATCAAGGCGCTGACCATCGACAACTTGATTTTCGGATTGGACGACGATGAGCTAAAGGTTCTGCTAGTAAAACATAGCGAGCCCGTTCATGCGCAAAAATGGGCTTTGCCGGGCGGCTGGATTCGCCACGAAGAGAACTTGCGCGACGCTGCAGCTCGATTACTGGAAGAGTGGACCGGCGTACAGAATTTATATCTTGAACAACTCAAAGCCTTTGGGCGGATTGATCGCTTTCCGAGCGAGCGGGTTGTGACCATCGCCTACTACGCTCTCGTCAGTGCGGAAAATTATCCCGAGGTAACCGGCCGCAGCGCTGCGGACGCCAGCTGGTTCAGCGTTAAGGATCTGCCGGAACTCATTTACGATCACGCTGAAATTCTCGCTCACGGCATAAAATTTTTGCGCCATCAAGTTTGTCATCAGCCGATAGGTTTCAATCTGCTGCCTGAAAAATTTACCTTGCTGCAATTGCAAGCGCTGTATGAAGCCATTCTTAACATCAAGCTCGACAAGCCCAATTTCCGCCGCAAAATCATGAAAATGAATGTGCTTTCGCCATGCAATGAAAAGCAGCAGGGCGTGGCGCATCGGGCTGCGAACCTCTACAGGTTCGATCGTGTGGCCTATCAGAAACTGCAGGAACAGGGTTTCTCGTTC
>CALDPJ010000313.1 GCA_937911795.1 uncultured Flavobacteriales bacterium
TGTCCACTTTTGTGAATTTACAACCTATATGCTGAACAATATTTTAACTAAACTGGGAGTCCGCAAACCCGCTACTCCGTGGCAACGACCGCCCTCAACATTTGATGAAGTCTACCGATATTTAATTGCAGAGAAGAATAAGGAGGTGACAATTTTCGATGTCGGTTCTCATCACGGTGAGAGTATTGAACGTTTTTTGGCCATAGTTCCGGATGCCATTATACATTCTTTTGAACCCGATACTGATAATTTTAAAATTCTGATGGAGAAGTTCGGTACCAACGACCGAATAATTCTCAATAATTGTGGTATCAGCGATCAACCGGGAACACTTACATTTCATAGATATGCCAAATCTGATGTTTCCAGTTTTCTGGAGGTAAACAAAGAAAATATCTGGACTAAATTCCGAAGCGCTCAAAGCAATACAAATCCAGAAGAGTTCGAAACCAAAACGTACGAAGTTCCGGTGCAGTCTATCGATCAGTATATAATGGATAATAATATTCAGCAAATTGACCTGTTGAAAATGGATACCCAGGGGTTTGAAGATAAAGCGCTGATAGGTGCGTCCGATGCCTTACAAAAGAAACTGATCAACTACATCGAACTCGAGCTTATCGTAAAAAGTCCTTATAAATCTTCATTGCTGTTCAGGGATATTGAAAATATTCTCGTTCCTGCAGATTATCACATGTATGGGATCGGCTCTGGCAGCAACTACTTTAAAACCTACATCCTGCAATTCGATTTGTTGTTCGCCAGCAAAGAGTTTTATCTCGAAGGGCCATATATAAACCGCCTGCCGAAATAGTACACGAACCGAAGCATTACCACCATACCACAAAAAAACGCTCACATTTACCGTCTCTATTTCGCATCCAGCACATTGGAGATTTCTTTTGGGCGATAATGGCTTTCAAAGGTTCCAGGATTTCATCCAGCGAATACCATTCCTGCCATACAGCCGGATCCACAACCCAGTTCCATTTTCGCGGCAGATAAAATTCATGATTCGATAACTCGTGGATCCGGTTCAATGGAATCCAGAAACCGCTAACTGCACTGGCATTTATTAAGGGTGGGTGATTATCCTGTTCATCAAAGGGTAGAAACAATTGAGCCTTCATGTAGAGGGCCTGAATCCACGGTAAATCCGGAAGGTTGTGTGCCTGAAGTGCCTTAATGGTTTCGGCCTCGTTCAACAGAGGAAATTGCCGGCTTTGTAGTTTGTCCAGTTTGTTCAGCAGACTATCGCGACGGTTGGGGCCGATCCACCGTGGAAGTTCGGCGGGCAATGCCGGATCGTAGAGGTAAAATTTAAAGGCCATCTCGAGGTGTACCAGGCAATTCCGAAGTTTATCGTGGAGAATAAAATCAATCTCACCAATCGTAATTCTGTTTCGAATAATCTGAAGGTTCTCAGCCAATAAGTCGTATCGATCGGAAGAAAGTAGTTCCTGCCCGAAAAACCATTCCATCTGTTTGCCGAAGATCAACGGGCGGGGTGGGAGCGGTGGTGGTTCTTGAATTTCAACATCCGGAAGATCGGGCTCCCACCATTCTGTATCTAATAATTGTACGGGACGGCCGATTAATTCAGTATTCAGGTAGCCGCGATATCGTGCCGATTCAATAGTGTTCAATCGAATTTGAATAAACCATTAGCCAAAATAAAAAAGGCGCTCCTTTTATTGAGCGCCTGCGATTAACCGATCACTAAACATTAATCAAGAACAACGGCTTGTGGATACCTTTCTTTCCAGAAATTTAACTTAGCCTTATCCTTTATAGTGATGATAGTTTTGTGGTCCAAACGAACTCTGATGTTCATTTTTCTGGGTTGCGTTTCATTTTCTTGTGCCATAGCTGTGCGTTTATGAAGTTCGTAAATCAACACCGGACTAACGGGTTGAAAGTACAACATAGAAACGCATATATTGTTTATGTTATTGCACCAAAAAATTAATTATTGTTTGATGAAAATCTGCGGATCCTGTGCAGAACCCCAAAGAAACTCTTCATTGGTTTTCATTCCGTACTCCCACCAGTCTATCTGAGTTTCAGATATATTCATCCGAATGGTGACATGGCTGGATCCTTTTATTTCGAGCTCACAATAATTTTGTACAGTAGCCCCAGAAAAAACGGCAAAACCATCATAGGTCAGAAATATTTCGCATCCATCTTCGAGCTCCAGCGCCTCAAAATCAAGTTCTTTTTCCAGCTCTGCCGCACTCAGATTACCAGCAACCGTTGCCGTGTCAGAAAGAATATGCGTTTCGAGCATAATGTGCTCACCCTGCTGCTCAACCCAAAAAACCCACTGTCGGAACGGCTTTTCGGGTGTGGAAAGATCGCTTTGTTCCATATAAAACCAAGGGTCTGGCAAATCTTTCCAAATCCGTACAAACCGCATTTGTTGATGCGCGCTTCTGGGAGATTGCAGAGTTTGTCCCTCAGTAGTATAGGATCCTTCCAGCCATTTTCCAAGCAGCCTCAGTTCTGAAGCATCCTGTGCAGTTATGGTTCCGAATATTAAAGTGATGAACA
Source organism: uncultured Flavobacteriales bacterium (assembly GCA_937911795.1). GTDB lineage: Bacteria > Bacteroidota > Bacteroidia > Flavobacteriales_D > SKUL01 > SKUL01. The sequence continues at coordinate 2,554 of CALDPJ010000313.1, forward strand.
GAATTGTAAATAATTTCTTCATGAGTAATTTTGTTACTGTTTTTTGTCTTCTCCCGATGGGGTGAAATCAAGAGATACAGAGTTGACACAATACCGCAGACCGGTGTTGGTGGGACCATCGGGAAAAACGTGGCCAAGGTGCGATCCGCATTTGGCACACAGAATTTCGGTCCGAATCATTCCGTGACTGTTGTCCTGTTTTTCTTCAATTGCTCCGGATTCAATGCCTTTATCAAAACTTGGCCAACCACAGCCGGCGTCGAACTTTGAATCGGCACTGAAAAGTTCGGTGCCACATCCTTTGCATCTGTAGACACCTTCAGAGAAATGCATGTTATACTCACCACTAAACGGTGCTTCGGTGCCTTTTTCACGCAGCACGCGATATTCTTCAGGGGTTAATTTGCTGCGCCACTGTTCATCTGTGAGGAATTCATCAGTCATAGTGATTTATTTTTTTGAATGTTCTTTGCGCGGGCCTTTTCTGAAATTTCCTTTCCGCTGTCCACCTTTTCCCTGGGGACGTCGGTTGCCCGAAGATTTGCTCTGCGGATCATAAACCGGGCCGGGTTCAAAACCTTCCGGAAGCGGAGATTTATGAATGGTTCGTTCTATGAGTTCCTCAATGCGTCTAAATTTGCTCTGTTCATCCGGGCTGATCAAAGTAATGGCTACACCATCGGTTTCTGCCCGGGCAGTTCGGCCAATCCGGTGAACGTAATCTTCGGCGTCGTTCGGAATATCATAATTGATGACCAGTTCGATATTGGCAATATCAATTCCGCGGCTTACAAGGTCGGTAGCCACCAGCACGTTGATTTTTTTATTGCGAAAATCGAGCATAATCTGCTCACGGGTTTTCTGATCGTGGTCAGAAGAAATCGAAGCGCAGGTGAGATCGCCAAGTTTCGATAAGTTTCGTTCAAGGATATTGACCGCTTTTTTGGTGGAGCAGAAAATAAGTACGCTTTTCAACCCTTTGCCTTTCAATAAATGTTCCACCAATCGAACTTTCTGTTTGTCGTAAACAGAGTAGGCCACCTGCAGAATATTTTCGGCGGGTTTCGAAATCGCAATTTTTATTTCACCGGGATTGTTCATGATCTCATGTGCCAGCTCGCGGATCTTGGTCGGCATGGTGGCCGAAAACATTAGGGTTTGCAGTTTTTCCGGCATAATTTTCCGCACCCGCATGATGTCGGCAATGAAACCCATATCGAGCATTCTGTCTGCTTCATCAAGAATAAAAAAGCGAATAGTGTCTGCTTTAAAATATCCGAGGTTCAGGTGCGAATTGAGTCGTCCGGGGGTTGCAATCAAAACATCAACCCCGCTGGTGATTGCCTTTTTTTCCTGATCGAAATTGGTTCCGTCGCCACCACCGTAGATGGGCATCGACGAAATTCCGGTGAAGTAGGCCAGTCCTTGCAGGTTCTGATCAATCTGCAATGCCAGTTCACGCGTGGGCACCAGAATCAGACACTGTATTCCCGGCTGAGGATCGTGCTCAATAGTGCTCAGAATCGGAAGTAGAAACGCGGCGGTTTTGCCGGTACCCGTTTGAGCACTTGCCAACATATCTTTACCTGCCAGAATTTGAGGAATCGCCTGCTCCTGAACAGGAGTTGGCGATGTAAAATTCATAGACTCCAATCCTTGCTGCACGTTGGGGTGCAAATCCAATTCAGAAAACTTCACTTAACTTTGGTTTTATTTAATTACAGGCAAAATTACGACAAAAGCCGCACAGCATTTTATAAACTTACTATAGCCATAATGTAATGAAAATTTCAGATTCAGTAATACTTATAACCGGTGGAAACCGTGGCCTCGGACGTGCAATGGCAGAAATGCTGGCGCAGAAAGGCGCTAAGGTAGCCATCACCGGAAGACAGGAAGAAGATGTAAATGCTGCCGCCGAAGAAATCGGTGCCCTCGGAATAGTTGCCGATGTTGGCAGCGATGAAGACATCGATCGAACCTTTGAAACAGTAATCAGCAAATTCGGAAAGCTGGATGTTCTGATCAACAATGCCGGAATCGGTGGATGGGCTACGGTGGATGAAGTGACACGCGATCAGATCCGCAAAGTATATGAAACCAATGTTTTTGGTGCTGCAGTGATGGGTGCCAAAGCGGCAGCGATCTTCAAAAAACAGCGCAGCGGAAACATCATCAATATTGCATCAACGGCCGGATTGAAGGGATACGCAAACGGAAGTATATATGCTTCATCGAAATTTGCGCTTCGGGGAATGACCGAATGCTGGCGGGCAGAGTTGCGCCCATTCAATGTTCGGGTAATGCTCGTAAACCCCAGTGAGGTGCCAACGGCATTTGGTCGCGACGACCGACAGGCACGTCCGTTGGAAGAGCGAAAACTTACTCCGGATGAAATTGCGCATGCAGTGTGTACAATGCTCGAAATGGATGATCGTGGATTTATTCCTGAGCTGAGCGTTTGGGCAACCAACCCATTTTAAATACTTTTGGCGCCAAACCAGAACACCGCGGATGATCATTCTTATTTCTCCTGCAAAAACGCTCGACTTCGAAACGCCTGTTGCTTCGAAATTAAAAAGTGAACCCCGTTTCGCAGGCCAGTCGCAGCGCCTGGTTAATCATCTTAAAAAGAAGTCGCCCCGCAGTCTTAAAAAGCTGATGGATATCAGCGACGATCTCGCAGCGCTCAACCACGAACGTTATCAATCGTGGAGTCAACCGGCCGATTCTGATCATTCAAAACCGGCTGTTTTTGCATTCAAAGGCGATGTTTATCTCGGTCTGCAAGCCGAAAAGCTGAATGAAAAAGACCTTGAATTTGCCCAGGATCACCTGAGAATTCTCTCCGGATTACACGGTATTCTCCGGCCGATGGATTTGATTTTACCGTATCGGCTCGAAATGGGTACCGCGCTGAAAGTAACTCCGAAGCTGAGCAATTTGTACAAATTCTGGGGTGATGCCGTAACGCTTGAATTGGTGAAGGATTTAGAAAGCACCGGTTCAAAGGCACTCATCAACCTGGCTTCGGAGGAATATTTTAAAGTCATTAAAGCGAAACTGGTTGATCACGAAATTATTACGCCGGCTTTTTACGACTGGAAAAATGGCGAATACAAGATGATTGGCTATTTTGCCAAAAAAGCGCGGGGGACAATGGCGGCATTCGCCATTCGAAATAAAATTACTGACCCTGAGCAGTTGAAGTTATTCAATGAAGAAAATTACTCCTACAATGATCGTCTGACTCAAGGAAATAAATGGATATTTACACGAGAAAACAAAGAATAATCTGAAAACCAAAACACAAAACACATGAAACGAATTCTATTTTCCTTTACCGCAACCATGGTATTAATGACTGCCTGCGGACAAACCACTACAGATAGCAAAAGAAAACGATCGGGAGAATCGGCGCTCACCACAGAAATGGATTCTGTGAGCTACGCCATTGGTCTTTCGGTAGCTTCAAGCCTGAAAGGGCAGGGAATTGAAATGGATCCCGATGTATTGAAAATGGCTGTTGAGAATGTTAACAGCGAAACTGAACATCCTTTTACGCCCGAAGAAGGGGATATGATTGTGCGTAATTATATGCAAAAGCAAATGGCCGTAAAACAGGAAGAGAACAAGAAAAAGGGCGAAGAGTTTCTTGCTGAAAACGCAAAGAAGAAAGACGTTCAGGTAACCGAAAGCGGATTGCAATACCGGGTGATTGAAGAAGGTGAAGGAGAAAATCCTACTGCTACCAGTCAGGTGAAAGTCCATTACCACGGAACCCTGATTGACGGAACGGTATTCGATAGCTCAGTAGAGCGCGGCGAACCGATAACTTTTGGTTTGAATCAGGTAATCAGAGGCTGGACCGAGGGTGTTCAATTGATGAAACCAGGTGCGAAGTACGAATTTGTGATTCCGTCCGAACTGGCTTATGGAGCGCAAGGTTCCGGACAAATCGGCCCGGATGAAACGCTGATTTTTGAAGTTGAACTGTTGGAAGTTTTGCCTCCTGCTCAAGGTGGTCAGCCCGGTCAGCCACAAAGACGATAAGAGAAAAACGAAATATTAGAATTAAGAGGCCTTCGGGCCTCTTTTTTTTGCCTTGAATCAGAAATTCTCCAGAACCTCAATTCGCTTTTCGATGGGTGGATGCGTGGCAAATAATTGTGTAAGGCTGAAAAATGAACCGGTTTTGTCTTTTTTCGGCTCGTTTTCAATGAACATCTGCTTTACGTCGTCGTTTACATTCAGCTGGTGATTGCCCGATATTTTGCGCAGCGCACTGGCCAGGGCCCGTGGATTTTTAGTCATGTCAGCCGCACCGGCATCGGCCATGTATTCCCGTTTGCGCGACAACCCAAATTTGAACAACAACGAAAGAATGTATGCAACCACTGCCAACGCGAGCGCTATGAGCATTGCATTTCCCGAGCCTTTGTTATTGCGTCTGCTGCCACCAATGCTGCGATAGAAAAATGAACGGAGTAGAATCTGAACAGCAAAGGAAAAGATACCAACAAAGACAATCGAAATAATCAGCAGCCGGACATCCCGGTTTCGGATATGCATCAATTCGTGTGCGATCACACCTTTCAGCTCTTCGTCGTTCAGTTCATTAATAATCCCGCGGGTGAGGGTAACGGTAAAGCTCTTTTCGTTGATTCCGCTGGCAAAAGCATTGAGGGCATTGCTTTCAATCACATTGAGTTTCGGCATGTTCATCCCCTGACTCATGCATAGGTTCTCGGTAAGATTGTACACCCGCATGTTTTCTTTTCGCTCAAGACTTCTGGCTTTCGTAGTCGCCTTAATCATGGAGGTGTTGAAGAAATAGGCGATCAGAAACCATACGATCACCAATGTAGAGATGATCGGAATGGTGTTCAGAAACAGGTTGTTGGTGGAGTAAACAGGATCACCCATGGAATGATCAACGCCTGCAAAATAGATGAATGCCCAAACCGTGGCAAAAATCAACAGGGGGAAGGCGAGCAGATACAATACCGATTTTCGGTTGTTGCTCGCAATCTGGGAATGAATTCCTACGTAATCTGCCACGGCTGCTTAAAAATTAACGTCCGGACGTTCTTCGAGCACTGCGCGGTCTGCCCCGACATCAAACATCGGTTGTTCGGTAAAGCCAAACATTCCGGCCAGCAGGTTGTTCGGAAACGTTTGTATGGCGGTGTTCAGCTCGCGGGTGGCAGAGTTGAAAAATCTTCGAACCGCAGCCAGTTTGTTTTCAATGTCCGAAATTTCGGTCTGCAGGTGCATAAAATTCTGGTTCGCTTTCAGATCCGGATAAGCTTCCACCTGTACATTTAATCCGCCGAGCGCATGTGTGAGTTCGTTTTCAGCTTTCACCTTGTCGTTTACTCCGGTAGCCTGAATGGCGTTGGAACGGGCTTCGGTAATTCTTGTCAATACACCTTCCTCGTGTTTCATGTAGCCTTTTACGGCTCCGATCAACTGAGGAATGAGATCATGCCGCTGTTTCAGTTGAACGTCAATATCGGCAAACGCATTTTCGCGGCGCAAGCGCAACTTAACAAGACGGTTATATATACTTACCAGCCAGATGGCCAGCAAAACGACAATTCCAATAGCTATCCACATACTGAAGTGTTTTAAAGTGAAAGAGTGAAAGTAATGATTTTCCGAACCATACGCTTACCATTCATCACACGGTATATCCGCAGAGATTTCTCATTTAACAGCCTTTAACAGAAACAAACATAAAACCCGGTGGTACGTTTGGCAAAGCGCAATGACATATTCGGCCAAGTACTAACTTTGCTCCATGCAAACATCACATCTGTCTTATCAGTCGACGGGGAAATTCAATCAGCTTATTATCGATTATCTGGCGCAGGAGGAGAATCTCCGGCCGTTTTATCACCGCTTCCCAACGTTGGATGCTTTTGCGGATCAGATCAAAGAGAAAAAATCTTCTTTTGCCCATCGCGATGTTTTGGTACAGGCACTGCGGAGCCAACATTCCGGGATTGAGTCCGGCTCAGGGTTAATAGACCGACTCGAAAACGAAAATTGCTTTACCGTGACCACCGGCCATCAACTGTGTTTATTTACGGGTCCGCTGTATTTTATTTTCAAAATCGTAACCACGATTAATCTGGCCGCTCAATTGCGCGAAGAATATCCGGATCAGGATTTTGTTCCGGTTTTCTGGATGGCTTCCGAAGATCATGATTTCGACGAAGTCAACCACCTTTACCTGAATCATCAAAAGGTTTTCTGGGAAAGCGGGCAGGGTGGAGCAGTTGGCAGAATGAAACTGACAGCCATTGACGAAGCACTCGATTCCATGGCAGAATCGTTGGGTGAATCAGAGCACGCCACAACCATTATGACCCTGTTGCGAAAGATATTTTCTTCGGAAGAAAAGACATTGGCCGAGGCAACAAGAAATCTGGTGTATGCACTGTTTGATGCGGATCAGATTCTGGTGATTGACGGCGACGATAAAGCGCTGAAGCAACTATTTGCACCTACCGTTAAAAGGGAACTGACAGATCAATTTTCGGATCGGGCGGTGGCGGCCACCAATGAAAAGCTCGGCGAGCATTACAAACTTCAGGTTTCTCAGCGCGAGATAAATCTGTTTTACCTCGATGATCAGTTGCGCGAGCGGATCGTGTACAGCGACGGTAAATACGCTGTGCTGCATACGAATCTCGAATTTACACCCGATGAAATAATCCGTGAAGTGGAGAATCATCCGGAAAAATTCAGTCCCAATGTGATCCTCCGGCCACTGTACCAGGAAACCATTTTACCCAACTTGTGCTACATCGGCGGAGGAGGAGAACTCGCCTACTGGTTTCAGTTAAAGGAAATGTTCGGTGAAGCAAAAATTACCTTTCCGGTGTTGCTGCTCCGCAATTCTGCCATGTGGATTTCACGCAATGAAACGCGCAAAATGGAAAAGCTGAATCTGTCTGTAATGGATTTATTTCAGGACAGGGAGCAATTGGTCAAAACCATTGTGCACGAGAAGAGCGAACAGGAGTTGTCACTTGATCCGGAAAAAAGAAAACTAAACGACATGTTCAGGGAAATTTCTGAACGCATTCTCAAAATTGATCCCACTCTCGAAAAAATGGTGCTGGCAGATGGTGCGCGAACCTCCAAAACCCTTCATCGAATCGAGAAGCGAATGATGCGCGCCGAAAAAGAGCGGCACAGCCTGACGATCAGTCAGATCAGCAATATATTCGACAGACTTTTTCCGGCGGGAGGATTGCAGGAAAGACACAGCAACTATTTTGATTTTTATCTCCGCTATGGCAGGTATTTCATGAATACCCTTTTTGAAAATCTCGATCCTTTACGACCTGAATTTACCGTTTTCGAAGAGCGATAAAAGTTTCAGCGTAAAATCCTGCGATGGATCATCGTATGATCTGCTGAAATGCGGATCAGATAAATTCCCGGTGCGAGGTTTCCGGTTTCAATTTCAAAAGTTTTTCCAGAGCCCAGTGATTCACCGGATATTATTTTTCCAGCGGTATCAAACAGATAATAATTCATTTCTGAAACTGGTTTGCTCAGATGCAGATACAGATTGGTTCCGAAATCGAGCAGTTCAAAATCTTCGGCACCGTCTGTTTTCACTGTTCGGATTTCGGAATATTCAAACTCGCCGTTGAAATCGACCTGTTTCAGCCGGTAATAGTTCAGTCCTTTCGGAGGATGGTGATGAATCCATTCATAAGTATTCACGGTGCTGCTGTTTCCGGCACCGGTGATATTGTGAATTTTATGGAACTGCAAACCATTGGTGGAATGTTCAATGGAAAAGTAATCGTTGTTGGTTTCGCTTGCGGTGGACCAGTTCAGCAAAACGGTGTTGCCCGATCGCATATTGGCGTTAAATTCAAGCCATTCCACCGGCAATGGATTGAAACCAGTGGTGGACGCCAGGGCAAACGCACCGAATTCGGTGATTAGATCTGAAGAAAGAACCGAGCCTGCAACAGAATTTCCTGAAAAACCTTGTTGTCCGTGATTCAGCCATTGGCTGCCATCAAATTTGCTGACCACCAGGCCGGCGGGGTCGGTAATGCCGCAGTCATTGTCATTCCCCCAGCTCAACCGCACTTCGGCATTTGTTCCGTTTAGCAGATTCAACATCCAGTAGCTGCACGTCGCCACATTGTTGATGGAGGGCTCCCAATTATAATTGTACATTCCCGGACCATTGGCATCAATAAACTCTGCTTCGAATACCGAATTGAAAGTTCCGATATTTTCGAGTCCGATGGGCTGGTAGAAACCATCTCCAACCGGAAAAATAAAATCTTCATTGCCTTCCTTTATGACCACTCCTTCAACATAACTTGCGTTGGACGCTCCGTTGGCTTCTGCATTTGTTTGAAATACAACGCGATCACCGGATACTGGTGTTATAATCCCGGTGTTAAAATTTAAATCTCCATTTGCCGTAATGGTGATTACCGTGTCGGTGAAAATGGCGGCACCACCTGATTTGTTCAGTTCGAGCGTGCGAACATTAATACCACTTGCACCCCACAGCACACTGTTCATAGCCCCTTCCAGCACGATGCTTCCGGTCGAATTTAAAATGCCGTTGTTTCGAATATTTTCATAAACCGTCAGTTCTCCCAATGGTGAAATGGTCAGTTGTCCACCGGATTGTATATCCAGCGAGCGGCACTCTGCGAACAAACCCGCGATTTGGGCGTGCTCAAAAGGTCCGACATCATTATCTAATGGTCG
>CALDPJ010000314.1 GCA_937911795.1 uncultured Flavobacteriales bacterium
AAAAGATACCGTTTTCAAATGTGTAATCTCCTTCTATCGAGGCTTCGACTCTTCTAACGGCTTCTACTTCATCCTGGCTCGACGTAACCTGTCGATAACCGGAACTGAGTGTCCAGTGATTTGATTTATATCCGAGTTTGACACTTCCGTTGTATTGCTGCAGATTGTTCGCTTTCGTAAGACTGTAACCTACATCGGCACTTGCTGAAAGTTTGCTCCAGAAATCCTCATAAACCGGCCTGAAATTTACGATGGAAGACATTGATTCTTCGCGAGATGTATAGACATTATCCACTTTTATGAGACCGGGCATCACGGTTTGCAAAGTGGCCGACGTCATCAGAGTTCGGTCGGAAAAAGTAACGGTATACAACCGCGGACTGTACAATTCACGTACTTTCTCCCAGGATATTTTAAAATCGGAATCGCTGTATGGAGTGCTTACGGTAAGTACATTTCGGTTGAGTCCCTGAATCTGCCCGACTATAACATCAGAATTTACGAGGACAAGCGTATCCGTCTGGGCATGTAGATGTTGAACGGAAAGTAAAATAAAAATTCCGGCGATTAAATATCTTCTAAACTGACGCAAACCTGGTATTGATTTTATTCAAAGATGGCCAAAACTACAAAGTCCATTTAAGTTAGCTAAAATTCTACAGAACCTGATGCGGTTTTTGAAGGACAAATCAAACCGATGCTCTATGGCAATATATCACAACCCATAATAGATTTGTCATGATCTATGAACATAGTAGGTGTTTCACCCAGTTTGCCGACTTTTTCATGAACACAAAGGCACTTACCTTCAAGTTCCTTTTCGGGGAGATATTCGAAATTGATGAGATTTTCGGCTGAGATAAAAACCTGAAAGGTAGTTTCGGGATAAACGCGGTCAAACTTCAGAAATACATGACCGTTTCTGCTTTTGCTGGCCTCAACTACCGTTCCGCAAACATTCACCTTTTTGCCTGAATTCACCTGATAGCTGGCCTGAGCACTGTTGAAAGTGTTCTTTGGAAGCTTCGTAGCATCCAGCATTTCCGTGTTTTGCTTTAGATCAGGAAACCAATAGGTAACATCTGTATGGCGCTCAACTTTCTCCTGATCGGGTAATTCTGTAAAGAAATCAGTTCCTGTAAATGATTCTACAGAATCAATTGAAACGGCGTAAGTATCCGGAGAATTCAAATGTTCGTTGTGCGGAACGATGAAACCGATTCCTTGTCCGGTTTCGGGATCTACGGCCACTTTGTAAAAATATTCGGGGATGCTGAGATTATTAACCGCGCGTTCCTGCACCGGCAAGCTGTCGTGCAGCACACCTCCGGTAACAACAAGCAATGGATTTTCTGTTCGCAGTACGTACGCACGCATCTGATTTTCAATAGCCACCCAACCTTCGCGGTTAAATCCGGGTAGTTGCGGTGCCATATTTGAATAGAAATAACTTTCGGACAAGGCCTCAGCGCTCCAGCGAAAATCTGCGCTTGGCGCGAGGTGTCCGCGGTCGTATCCGAATCCATCGTACGACTTCTTTCCGTCTTTCATTTCCACGAGAAAATAGTCCTCCTGAACCGCAGTTCCTGTGGAAACCAGTGAGTCTATCCGAAAGTCGTTGCTGCGCCCTTGTGTTCCGTTTTTGATATCCGGCAGAATACTGTGATAAACCCACGCCGCCTGCTCGTGTTTCTCGACGTACTCCAGAATCATCGCGCTGTGCTCTACAACCTCACCCGAGAAAGGACTGTCCGGTAGTCCATATCGGCGGAGGTCGGAAATGAGCTCCTTCCGCTTCAGTTCAGCTACTTTTTGTTCAACATTCCGCAAGGCTTGCTCGATGCTGTCCTTCTCGGCCAGAGCGGATTTCAAATCAGATGTTTGCGCCCGACCAGAGATGCAATAAACCAACAGCACACCCGTCACTACAAATTCAACTACTCTTTTCATACAGCGGCAATGATACACATAGCCATTGGAAATTTTTTCACCAGAAAAGGAGGCTGCTAATAATGGCCAAAGAACCTGTCAATTGCGATATTACTTTTTACTAACAATTACTTCGGATTCTGAATTACCTCAACCACAAGCCTCCCGTTTTCATCCACCGCATGCAATTCGATGACCGAAATTTCCGGAATACGGAAGGTACCCCGCCCCAGTTGCAAATGAACGCGCTGTAACCGAAGCATCTTTCCGTCGATTTCAACCAGCACCACATCTTCGGAGGAGGTTCTTTTCAAGAACAAATCCCGCTTGTAGGATACAAACTGAAAGGTGGCTGACGTACGGGTTACTTCCAAAAATCGAAGGCCGTAGGCATACTTTTTCTCCAGTGCATTCAACGATCGACCTGTTTGTTCACCGTCGGATTCGTAGCGGAGCCAATACGCTTCAATGGGTTGCTGTTGGTCCAGCTGACCAGTAGCATCGGTATTCAGGTAATATATTATTTCGTTGAGATCGGTATTGCGCGTAATTTTAAATAGCTCTGTACCCGAATGAAGCGCCTGGCTTTTCAATTCCGGCATGGGCAAAAAAGCCTGTAGAAAAATGAAAAACAAAAGGTTACGCTTCCAAAACATATTATCTAAACTTACCCATTTTTCATGTTGACCAACGGTGAGATCATTTCCCCATCACCTTCACTTCGGTGCGGCGGTTCTTTGCCCGTCCGGCTTCGGTATCGTTGTCGGCCACCGGATTGTCTTGTCCGTAGCCTTTGGCACTCAGACGATCGGCTGAGATTCCATTGTCTACCAGATACTGCATCACCGACTGTGCGCGGTTTTCTGATAGCTGCTGGTTGTGAGCAGCACTACCCTGGTTGTCGGTATGACCTCCGATTTCAATGGTAATTCCCGAATTGTTGTTCATAAATTCCACCAATTTGTTCAGCTCTGCGCGCGATTCCTGTTTGAGATCATATTTATCGGTATCGAAAAATACGTTGTTCAGCACGATCGTTTGTCCATCCGAAACTTTGTGCATCGGAACTTCGAGCACCTTACCTTCAAAATATTCGCCTTCTTCGGATAAATCAAAATGATCTGAATAAAACAGATAACCACTTTTAGAAGCGTTGAGAGCATATTTCCGGTTGTAAGGCAAGGCCACCAGAAAGCCGCCATCTTCACTGTTGGACCAGGAAGTAACCACCGTTTCTTCGCTTTCGAGATCGATCAGCTCAAAACGCGCATACAGCGGCTTTTTGGTTTCGGCATCGTACACCAAACCTTTTAAAGAACTAACAGGATTCGGTCGAAGCGGTTTTGGCAGTTCAAAAGAATATAAATCAAGATCGCCTTCACCACCGGGTCGGTCGCTCGAGAAATAAGCCACATCTCCCATCGGCGATACCAGCAAACTGTTCTCATCGGCCGACGTGTTGATCGGATATCCCAGATTTACCGGCTCGGTCCATTCATTTTCTCCGATGCGCGTACTAACGAAAATATCCAGTCCACCCATTCCCGGATGTCCGTCAGAAGAAAAATACAGTGTTTTCCCGTCCGGGTGGATCAGCACCGATTCTTCGTTGTAAGCGGTATTGATCGTAGCATTGAGTTTCACTGGTTTTCCCCATTCACCGGAATCATCGAGCACCGACATGTACAGGTCAGAGCTTCGTTTCATCGGATTTCTGTCGCCCCTGACGAAATAGAGTGTTTTACCGTCGGCGCTGAGCGAAGGCTGCGACTCCCAATGGGCGGTATTGATCTGAGAACCGATATTTTTTGCCCGCGACCACCGGTTGCCCATTTTATAAGCAAAGAAAAGATCACAACTTCCAAAACCTTCGCGTTCCGGGCCATAACTTCCATACAGATCGCAAGCGGTAAAAACCATGTTCTGACCATCCGGTGAAATGGCCGGGGCACCTTCATTTCCGGGTGTATTGATGTAATCCAATGGAACGGCCTGTCCCCAGACATCATTCTCGAGACGACTGATGAAGAAGTCTTCCTGTCCGCGTTTTTGCTCCGGTGAAGTGCGGACTTCACGGGTAAAGAGAAGTTGCTTGCCGTCCACAGTAATGCTCGGGTAATATTCTGCCATATCGGAGTTTACACCGGGACCAAGATTGATAGGATTAAAATCTACCGGATTCTTAACCGCTTCCATCGCAAATTCGCTGCTTTCGATTTGGCGGCTCGCATGGGTTAACAATTCTGATGGAACCTGTCCGTAGGTGAGCAAAGTTGTGAATTGCTCGTGTGCCTCTTCGTACTTTTCGCGCGACATGTACAATTGGCCCAGCGTGAAATATTTGTTCGGAAAAAAATCCGGATTGACCTCAACAGATTTCTTTAAAGCTTCAATGGCATCGTCTGGTTGCCGGGCTTCGATTAGCAAATCGGCTTTGACCAACCACGCCTCCACGAACTGCGGATCGCGATCCAACGCTTTTTCAATGGTTTGTAAACCGGCAGGGATTTCACGCTGGTTCAGATATCCAACGGCTTCTTCAAAAAATTTAATTGCGCGGTTGTCGGATGAGGTGTATTGTTGAGCCGAAAGTTGAACAGCAGAAAAAATCAGAATAATAAGAAGCAGTCTGGACATTTATGGAAGGTTCAGGTATTTATGGGTTTGCAGTGATATTCTCCAGCGGACGTGTTCCATCACATATTCTGCAATCATGCCGGCAACCTGCTCGCGTTTGCTCCATTCGGGTTGAAGGAACAATTTACAAGCCGGTGTCACCAATTCACCATGTCCGGCAGCCCATTGCAGATCGTGTTTATTGAACACCACCACTTTAAGCTCATCGGCCTGTTGATATATTTCGGGCACAGGTGGTTTGAATTTTTTCGGAGAGAAGCAAATCCAGTGCCACTCACCGGTAACGGGATTGGTGCCGGACGTTTCGAGGTGGGTTTGTAAGCCCAGTGCCCGCAATTCCGAAGTCAGTTCTTCGAGGTTGTACAATGTGGGTTCTCCTCCCGTAACTACAACGATTTCCGCTCCACTCTCTTTGGCATGACTGGCCAAATGGCTGATTTTTATGTGCGGATGACGATCGGCCTCCCAGCTTTCTTTGACATCACACCACGAACAGCCCACATCACAACCGCCGAGGCGAATAAAAAATGCGGCTTTTCCGGTGTGATGGCCTTCGCCCTGTACCGAATAAAATGTTTCCATAACCGGCAGTGTATGCACAGCCTGTGGTATAGCTATTTCCGGGGATTTTTGCATGCGGCGCAAAGGTACGTAAATATGGAATGGATGTGGGGAGTGAAAAAACCGCACGAACGTGAGTTTGGAAAAACCCATGAAACATGAGTGGAACTGCCGGATAGGATTGGTAATCCTCGTGTTTTCCGTAGAAAAAACGCACTAATAAGTGCGCTGAGGCCCGCCCTGGCGAATCCGAACAGTTTTCCAATAAGAAGCTTTTTAGTTCTTCAAACTTCATACGTCCGCGCGGAATATTTTCAAAGAGCTTTGTGGTGACAAAGGTAGCGATTTACAGCTTTGACTTCGCACCATTCGATGGTATAAACGGGTATACAACCAACCTTATTTCACCGAGGCTTAAATATACCGTCTCAAGCACAATCCACCAATCTTTCGGTGGTTTTTAACAGTTCGATTGATATTCGCGTTTTGAGGAGGTGAACGGGGAAAACACTTATCAACATGATGTAAAGCTCAATATCTAATCCTCTTAAATTCTATAAAAATACGTGACAATTCCACCCCTTCTTTATACACTACCGTATTATGGAAAATATTAATTCCAGAAAACGCAGTACATTAGCAACACTTTTAACTTGATTTGCCAAACCAACATACAATGAAAAAAATAATATGTACAATTATTTTAGCAACAACATTTGCTGTCCATATAAAAGCGCAAGTCCCCAAGCAAAATATCGAATGGGCAATACACTTAGTAGAAAATGATAGAACCTGCCCTATTCGTACGATTTCCGATTCTTCCGGAAATATTTATACCATAGCGAGGAGGGTTCGTTTCGGACATTTAGTGAATACTCAAAATTACATTACGAAGATAAATACAGACGGAGATATTCTATGGACCAAAAATATACACAATATCAACATTACTACTGGTTCAACTAATCCTTCGGTAATATATGTGCACGATTTGGCAGTGGACAGTGAAGATAATTTATACATTACAGGTGACTTTAGAAGGACCGCAGATTTTGACCCCGGACCAGGTACGTATCAACTGACAACTGGTACCTACCCCAGCGGATTCTATACCTATTATCGTAAAGAGGGTTTTATAGTGAAACTTAACGCAGAGGGAGATTTTGTCTGGGCTGAAAAATATGGGGTTAGTTCAGGGCAAAACAACATACGAATACACTCATTAACGGCAGACAATGAGGGGTTTTTGTACGCATTAGGAGATAGAACTTCCGGGGATATTACTGGCGTTCTCTATAAAATAAATGCGAGTAATGGCAATGTCGTTTGGTCTAAAGATAACCTACGACCTACTACAGCGCCCATTGTTTTAGACCAAACCAACCATCTTTTGTTAACAGGTTATTTTTCGGGGACATTCGATTTTGACCCCGACACAACTTCCTTTTTACTCACTTCGGCTGGTAGTAATGATGCATTCATATTGAAGTTGGATGCTGAAGGTGGTTTTGTGTGGGCGTCCCAGTTTGGTGGTTCAGGTGACGACAGAGCAAATGCCTTGGTAACAGATAGTAACGGCAATGTGTTTGTCACAGGTTTTTATAGCGGCACCGTTACTACATCTGTCAATGGAACCAATACAACACTTCCTTCGGCTATTGGCACAGATGGATTTATTGCCAAACTAAATGCTTCCGATGGCGATTTTTTATGGGTGAGTTCGTTTGGAAATGACCCGGGGTATGTAGGGACTAAAGACGATGCAGGTTATGGCATTGCCCTCGACCATTCTGAGGATGTTTATGTTACTGGGGTGGCACACTTGAATTACACCTGGGGAATTACCAATCATGGTC
>CALDPJ010000315.1 GCA_937911795.1 uncultured Flavobacteriales bacterium
CTGAGAGATAATCTCCACGTTTGTTCTGGTACTTCAGGTAATACGCATGTTCCCATACATCAATACCAAAAATTGGGGTTCCTCTCTCCTGAACAGCATCCATCATCGGATTGTCCTGGTTGGGAGTAGAAGTAATGGCCAGCTGTCCTGCGGAAGATACATACAACCAGGCCCAGCCTGAACCGAAACGCGTAGAAGCCGCATCGTTCATTTGTGATTTCATCTTGTCCATACTTCCGAAGGAATCGTCAATTGCCTTCTTCAGCTCTTCGGACGCTTCTCCGCCATCGGGCGAAAGCACCGACCAGAACAGATCGTGATTGTAATGTCCGCCGGCATTGTTACGAACGGCATCGGTCATCTGTGAGACGTTTCCAAGAATGTCTTTCAGTGACTGATCCTCTTTGCCGGATTCTTTCAACGCCGCATTGAGTTTAGAGACATAACCTGCGTGATGTTTGGAATAGTGTATTTCCATTGTTTCAGCATCTATATGCGGTTCGAGTGCATCGTAGGCATACGGAAGTTTCTTCTGCTCAAACGGAGCGGTAGCATCCTGGGCTACAGACTCACAAGCTGTAAACAGAAACAAGGGCAGTGCGAACAGGAATATTTGAAATTTCATGAAATTATAGTTTTTAATGTTCCTTTAAATGTACATAGAAATGATCGGTTTCTAATCAGTTGAAGCCGTAAAAAACGGAAATAACCGAACAAAAAAGCGATTCATCAGATACCCGGGTTGATAATGGAATAGCCCCTGGTTCTTTTTAAATTATTCCGATTCTTTAATCTCTACTACTTTAATTTCGAAGATCAGATCTTTTCCGGCCAGTGGATGATTTGCGTCGAGGTTCACTACTTTGTCCTGAACTTTGGTAACGGTAACCGGAATTTCGCGACCATCACCGGTTCCCATGCTCAATCGCATCCCGGGAGTAGGCTCTATATCCTCCGGAAAATTTTCTACCGGCACTTCGTATCGCAGATCATCACGTACGTCTCCGTAAGCTTCATCTTTCGGGATATTGAATGTTTTAGATTCGGCTTCTTTCATTCCGACGACGGCTTTTTCGAAGCCGGGGATTAATTGGCCCGAACCAATTTTAAACTCCAGCGGCGATTTACCTTCTGAGCTGTCAAATACTTCACCGTTTGCAAGTTTGCCGGTGTAATGCACCACAACGGTGTCGTTTTCTTTTACTTGTGACATACGTTTTAATTTTTTTTAAAGGTACATAAATAATCCCGGATGACCTGATGATTGCCTGTTCAGAATGGTGACGTACAACTCATTACCTAAATGAAGAATCGGTCAGCGGTTGATTGTCAGGGTTGCACTTCCACTTCTTCACCTCGCGGAGGACCGAGCATTTCTTCGAGATCGGAGCGATACAGTACTTCTTTTTCCAGCAGGGCTGAAGCAATCTTTTCGATTTTATCGCGGTTCTCTTTTAGTAGTTCCAGACTGCGTTGGTAACAATGATTGATCAGTTTACGTGCTTCCACATCAATCATCTGAGCGGTTTCATCCGAGTAGGGTTTATTCAGGCTGTATTCATTCTGCAGGTCTTTATAGGAAAAATGACCGATTTCGGCATTCATCCCGTAAAGCGCAATCATAGAATAAGCCATCGTAGTGGTGCGTTCCAGATCATTCTGAGCACCGGTTGAAACATCGCCGAAAATCAATTCTTCTGCAGCTCTTCCTCCGAGGGTCATACTAATTGTATCCAGTAACTCTTCGCGGGTATACAGATTCTGTTCACGCGGTAAATACTGCGCAAAACCAAGTGCTGCAACGCCTCTCGGAATAATCGACACCTTGACGAGTGGATGGGCATGTTTGAGCAACCAACCGCACAGCGCATGACCGGTTTCGTGATAGGCAATGATTTTCTTCTCTCTTGGAGTTATCAGTTTGTTCTTTTTCTCCAATCCTCCCACCACACGATCGATGGCCGAGGTGAAATC
The DNA here is from genome assembly GCA_937911795.1 of uncultured Flavobacteriales bacterium. Lineage (GTDB taxonomy): Bacteria > Bacteroidota > Bacteroidia > Flavobacteriales_D > SKUL01 > SKUL01. The sequence continues at coordinate 1,975 of CALDPJ010000315.1, forward strand.
CTCCATTTCAACAACTTTCTTGTGCTTTCTGGCAGCATGCAGCGCGGCTTCGTTGCAGGTGTTGGCGATCTCGGCGCCGGCAAATCCCGGAGTTTGTTCTGCCAACCGCCTCGGATCAACATCAGTTCCGAGCGAAAGTTTTTTAATATGAATTTTAAAGATGGCCTCCCGCTCGTTTAAATCGGGTTTGGCGATGTGAATCTGGCGGTCAAATCTACCGGGACGTGTCAATGCCGGGTCGAGTAAATCCGGTCGATTGGTGGCCGCCATAATAATCACTGTTTCATCACTGCTGAAACCATCCATCTCCACGAGCAACTGATTCAAGGTGTTTTCGCGTTCATCGTTCGTCTGTGATTGCGATCTGCTCCGGGACCGGCCAATGGCTTCAATCTCGTCAATGAAAATAATACAAGGTGCTTTTTCACGGCCTTGTTTAAACAGGTCACGAACCCGGGCCGCGCCTACTCCAACAAACATTTCCACGAAATCAGATCCCGACAACGTAAAAAACGGGACACCGGCTTCACCGGCCATTGCTTTTGCAATCAGGGTTTTTCCGGTTCCGGGAGGACCAGTCAGCAATACACCTTTGGGAATGCGCGCCCCAAGCGATTTATAGCGTTCGGGATTTTTAATGAGATCAACAACTTCCTGAACTTCTTCTTTCGCTTCTTCCAGACCTGCCACATCAGCAAAAGTCACTTTCACCTGTTCTTTAATATCGAACAACCGGGCTTTGGATTTTCCAACGTTTGAAAAAGGATTTCCTCCGCCGGCTCCACCACCGCCCATCATCCTGCTGCTGAATCTCCGGAAAATGAACAACCAGATTGCTACAATGATCAAAATTGGAAACAACCAGCCCAGAATGTTTCCGAACCAATCTTCCTGTGTTTCGAACCGCGCACTTACGCGCTGCTCTTCGGGTAAAGACTGCTGCGCTTCGTCTAGTTGGGTCTGGAAATAATCTACAGAACCGATGGTGAACTGATAATGCGGACCGGTGTTGTTTTGGCCCAGAACATTTTCGCTCACTTCTTCGTGCCGATCTTTTTGAAGCGCATCCGGTTTGAGATAAACCTCGACGCGTTCATCGTTCACCACCGTCAGGCGGTCAACATCACCAACCTGAAGCATCTCGTTGTTAAATGTTCGCCAATCGGTTTCTTTGGGACCACTGCTGCCAAAAAAGAAATTAATCGCGAAAAATATTCCGAGAATTGCGAGATAAATCCAGAGTAAATTGAATTTCGGGGCCTTTGGAGTATTTGGAGGAGGCGGAATTTTAGATTTTGCCATGTATCATTATTTTTCTCATCAACAGCAGATTGAAGGCCTGTAAATTGTACATTTTATTATTCTGATCCGCTTATCAATATTTAAAGCTGGTGCAGATATTTTTAAAGATACAGTTTTTCCATGGGAAGTTGCGCTATCGGCTTAACAGCCCGAAAACCAGAGCGTCAGACTTCATTTACCGGCCATATACTGAACAAGATCGGCTGTTCGGGAGGAGTAACCCATTTCATTATCATACCACATGATAACCTTTACAAGGTTGCCATTGGTTTGGGTAAGTGGGGCATCAAAAATGGAAGAATGAGTATTGCCGATGATATCGGTAGAGACGATCGGATCTTCGTTGTATTGCAGCAAACCTTTAAAATCTCCTGCTGCGGCTTCTTTCATTACTGCATTGACTTCTTCAACCGAAACGCTGCGGTTAAGTATCACAGTAAAATCGGTTAATGACCCGGCAATCGTTGGTACTCTGGTGGCCAACCCATCCAGTTTTCCTTTGAGTTCCGGAATGACGATTTCTACCGTTTTCGCAGCTCCGGTAGTAGTAGGAACAATATTCATTGCAGCGGCGCGGGCACGGCGAAGATCCTTATGTGGCCCGTCCTGAAGATTCTGATCTCCGGTGTATGCGTGAACCGTATTGATGAATCCTTTGTCAATTCCAAAATTCTTGTGCAGCAAATAAGCGACCGGCGCCAGGCAGTTGGTGGTACAAGAGGCATTCGAAATCAATTTATCCTCTGGTCCGATCTCATCTTCATTGATCCCCAACACGATTGTCTTTACATTTTCGCCTCTGGCGGGGGCAGAAATAACCACGCGTTTCGCTCCTGCTTTAATATGCTTTCCTGCGCCTTCGGAATCGCGGAATTTGCCGGTACATTCAACTACCACATCAATTTCATTGCTTCTCCAGGGAAGATTTTCCGGATCTTTTTCCGAAAATATTTTAATGGTCCTTCCGTTGATGGAAATCGAAGAATCATCGGCCGATACTTCTCCATCAAATTGTCCTTGTGCGCTGTCGTAACGAAACAGATGTGCCAGAACGCCGGGATTTCCGAGGTCATTGAGCGCAACAACTTCTACATTGTCCATTTTTAAGAGGCATCTTAATGTAAGCCTTCCTATTCGTCCAAATCCGTTGATAGCTACACGCATGGGTGATAATTTTTAAATTACAAAAGCGATTTAATGATTTTTTCAATGGAATATCCTTCTGCCTCTGCCTTATAATTTCTGACGAGTCGATGTCGTAAAATGGGCATTGCCACGTCCTGAACTTCTTCAATATCCGGACTGTATTTACCACGGATTGCAGCCAGACATTTGGCTCCGATAACAAGGTATTGCGATGCACGCGGCCCTGCTCCCCAGGAAATATATTTCTTCACAATGTCGGTAGCGGCATCGGTTTCGGGGCGGGTTTTGGTAGCGAGCTTTACAGCATATTCCATTACATTATCTGCAACAGGAATTTTGCGAATAAGGTTCTGGAAAAAAATTATTTCTTCTGAAGTGAGTACTGGGTTCAGCGATACATTGAGGTCTGTTGTGGTGTTTTTCACCACGTTGAGCTCTTCTTCAAAGGTTGGATAATCTACCCAAATATTGAACATAAACCGGTCGAGTTGAGCTTCGGGCAACGGATAGGTTCCTTCCTGTTCAATGGGATTTTGCGTGGCCAACACAAAAAACGGATTGGGTAAAGCGTAGGTCGTTCCGGCAGCGGTTACCGATTTTTCCTGCATGGCCTCGAGGAGTGCCGATTGCGTTTTGGGCGGGGTCCGGTTAATCTCATCCGCAAGAATAATGTTTGCGAACAAGGGTCCCTTGATGAATCGGAATTCACGGTTTTCGCCCAGAATTTCGGAACCGACAATATCCGAAGGCATTAAATCCGGAGTAAACTGAACGCGGTTAAAACTCAGACCCAACGATTGCGCAATGGTATTGACAAGTAAAGTTTTTGCGAGCCCGGGAACACCAACCAGCAAACTGTGGCCGCGACTGAAAATAGAAATCACCACACTTTCGATGACATCGTGCTGTCCGACAATCACTTTACCGATCTCGCGGTTCAGTTCTTTATACTTTAGTCCGAAGTGTTGTACTGCTTCTACGTCTGAACTGTTCTTGAATTCCTGTTGCATTAATTTGTTATTTCCGGAGTTTTGGTCCATTGATATTCAAAAGGGCATTGCTGAAATTCATCTGCAATTTCCACATAAGTTACGGAAACCCGCCGGGTGATCCATTCGTCAATTGCATCTCCACTCAACTGCGTTTTCGCGGCTTCCTGAATGATCTGATAATCATCCTTCAGATTGGCACGGTGCGGTTCGGTGCGTTTTCTTAATTCAATGAGGCGATAGGCTTTTTTTCCATCGCGGGTTTGCATGTATGCCGGTTGAGATACCTCGCCGACTTCCATGGTATCGATGGTAAGGAAAATCTGAGGATCGAGATCACTCATGGCCCAACGGGCACTTCCGGTAGCCGGATTGACGATATTTCCGTTTTGGTTTTTCGAATTTTTATCGTCAGAGTGTAAAACCGCCGCCTGAGCAAAAGTAAGCGAATCGGGAATCAGACTATGAATATGTTCCAGTTCGTTTCTGGCGATATTCAAATCATCATTGCTGACACGGGGTTTAAAAAGAATATGACGAGCGTTGTATTTCTCACCCCGGCGTTCGATGAGCTGCATAATGTGAAAGCCATATTCGGTTTCAAAAACATCCGAAATTTCGCCTTCGGCCAGTGACATTCCGATGGCATCAAATTCAGGCACAAAAGTTCCGCGGCTTTGCAGGCCCAGTTCTCCGCCTTTTACCGCCGAGCCAGGATCTTCTGAATAAAGCACTGCAATGGTGGCAAAATCCTTTTCGCCGCTCAGAATCTGGTCCCGATATTCCCGTAATCTTTTCTTTACCCGCCGGGTTTCTTCCATGTTCTCGGGCGGGTACTTCACAATGTGCCCTACTTCAACTTCGGCACTTATCAGTGGAAGGCTGTCCTGATGTATTGAGTTGAAATAATCGCGAACCTGAGAGGGTGTTACTTTTACATCACCGGTGATTTTATACTGCACCTGCTGAACGATCATCTGCTTTTCGAGCACTTCATAAAATTCATCTTTTATTTCAGAAATCGGAAGATACGTCTGCGTTGCCGGACGAGATGGTTTTTTCTTTTTTTTTGTCGTCTCAGTCATACGCAACGTACAAATCTATAGATGTCTCTCAGTATAGCATATTTTTTTCTCGGGCAGTAGACGCATGCATTAGAATGCATCAGTATCAGGCCGATAGTACCCGCCGGTATTCACGACCAGAGACAAATCTCGTATATGCTGTTTTTTTACCGTCTTTCTTTGCATCGTTTCACTGACTTCTTCTGCATATCCTTCTTTTCTGAGATATTCGAGTTCCTTATCATCAAATGATTTTCTCCAAATCCGAATCGACGGCCGACGCAATGTCTGGATGATGTTGACCACAAAAAAATGAAACAGTTGTCCATTTACTTTTACAAACGCGAATAAAATCGTAATAATCCCAACGATGGTAGTAATGAGTGCAAACAAGAGCGTATCAGCAAGGCGAAACGCAACAAAGATAATAAGTCCAGCCGCAAGCAGCATCAAAAACTGTCGTGTCGTAATTGGACCAAATATTTTATCTTCGACTTCTAT
>CALDPJ010000316.1 GCA_937911795.1 uncultured Flavobacteriales bacterium
CATTCATTAGTTAGGTCGTCGAATGTCACTGTTACGCCAGCTGCAGTAAAGTCGGCAAGTGCCTGCGGTGATCCGTAAGGATCTCCGGCATTGGCATACACAGTAAATTCAGGAAGCACCCCTTCCATGTTGTGGTCGAGTTCCAATGAATACAAATTCGCATCAGAGGCCTGAATTGTCCAGGTGAAGTTTTCTCCATACAGACAATAGTCACCTTCGGATGGTGTAACCCCTCCCAAAGTGGGAGCGACATTATCAAATGTATAGGCAAAAGTATTGGCTGGTGTCGTCGGAGACATGCTTCCCCACTCATTGCCATAGCAATCTTTAAGTACAGTGTAGAAGGCGATACCTCCATTGTCGATGAATAATTGGGATACGGTAGGGCCGAAGTCGAAAGTCCATTCCTGAGTTTCGTCGTCGTAGGTCACCGTTACACCGGCTGTTGTAAATTCAGCAAGGGCTTCAAGTGAGCCGTAAGGATCACCTGCATCGGCATACACAGTAAACTCGGGTAGGACATCTTCCATACTATGGTCAACTTCTAAAGAATGAAGGTTAGCATCAGAAGCCTGTACAGTCCAGATAAAATTCTCACCGTATTGGCAGTAATCGCCTGCTGGTGGTGTTACACCTGCCAATTGAGGTGTAATGCTGGCAAAGCTAATCGCCACCTCATCTGATGAAGGAGCGCAGGGAGCATTCGAGATGGTCCATTGCAATTCATACGTTTCACCTGGTGTTCCTGAAAATGTTGCTTCCGGATCAGTGACGTCGTCAAATGATCCTCCTGTACCTGAAAGAATGCTCCATTGACCATTGCCAACTAATGGCGTATTGGCTCCAAGAGTGGCTTCAGGTTGATTACAGGTTTCAGGAACAATTTGGTCTGCTCCTGCATTGGCAACAGATGGAGATTCAACAACTGTAACAGTTGCGGTATACGCACCAATGTTTGGAAGCGAACATCCATTGCCATCGACAAATGCATCCAAGGTAAATTGGTACACACCGGCATCCGCCGTTCCGCTGAAGATGTTTTGAGGAATGGCTGTGTTAGTACCAGAAGTGAATGGATTACCGTCTTTGGTGATGCTCCATTCAAGTGATGTCAGCGGTGTTATACCCGGACTGACTCCGGTAATATCGACGATTAGCATCTCAATATCGCAATAAGTTGCACTAAATCCGAAACCTACTTCTTCGCCATTGACTTCAATAGCGAGTTCAGGTGCTTCCTGCACGGTGATGGTTGCGGTGTAGGCGCTGATGTCGGGTAGTGTACATCCGTTTCCGTCAACAAAAGAATTGAGAGAAAATTCATACACACCGGGATCTGCTGTTCCACTGAAAATATTTTGAGGGATGGCAGTATCAGTACCCGACATGAATGAATCGCCATCTTTGGTGATAGACCATTCGAGCGTCTGCAATGGCAGTATTCCGGGGTTCACACCACCAAAATCGATGCTGAATATCTGGTCATAACAGTAGGCTTCATTAAATCCGTATCCCACTTCAACGCCATTTACATTCACTGCCAGTTCAGGAGCTTGCTGAACTTCAACTGTCGCACCCCATCCGGTCAAATCCAAATGCTGACATCCGTTCGCGTCGGCAATAGAAGTGATGTTGATGGAGTAGGTGCCGGGATCGAGAATACCACTGAACAGTTCGTCGCCAATGTTCGTAACGACGGCTGAGCCATTGAGATTATTGTCTTCGGCCACTTCCCATGCAATGGTAAACGGCGCAGTACCTGCGTTAATGCCGTCCAGAGTAATAGTAACTTCCTCGTCATGACAGAAAGCGAACGAGGCGTTATATCCTGCCGAGGCTCCATTGATCGCGATATCAACGTCCGGCTGTGGATGTACGGTCAATATAAACGTAGTCTGTTCACCTGCTACATCTCCGGCGCTGAGATCACCACTTCCATCTGCATCGTAATATGGAGTACTGATAAAGGTGATGGTCTGATCTGTAGCGGTCGAGTTGGTAGGAGAAATTTCCTGGTCTCCAACCAATACAGCTTGTTCAAAACTTGCATCAAGGGTAGCAGATGGGATATTTGGAAGTGTAGAAATGTACTCCGTTTGGATTCTAAGCTCTCCGCAAGACGCAGGATCCAGAGAGGAGGTAGATGGAATCGAAGTGGTGAGCGTATCGCCAGAACAAGTGGTCAGATCATAGCTGCCACCCGATATCATATCAATATCACTGAAACCAGGTCCGTAAACCGTGTTTTCTACTACAGGGGCAGGTTGAACGATAACTGTACGAGTGACTTCCATAGCCTGGTTGGATGCTGCGTCAGTTACATTGTATATTACCGTGTAAGTGTCGGGGATGTTAACGTCAACAGGATTAACAGTAACCACAGAACCGGTGAGATCTTCATCGCAGTTGTCTGATGCACTCACACCGGCATCGATGTAAGGCTGACCTTCGCACAATTCAACTACTGCGTCGCCCAGTAAAGTGATTACCGGAGCTTCGTCGTCTGTTACTGTTACGATTTGAGAGTCGGTTTGCTGGTTTCCACTGTGGTCGGTTACCGTCCAGGTGACGGTGGTTGGTCCTATTGGGAATATAGCTGGTGCGTCATTGGTCACAGAAGCCACACCGCAATTGTCGTCTGTGGTGGAGGAACCGAGTACTACCGCTGTTGATTCACAAACTCCGTTATCGGCGGTAATGCTGATGTCTCCAGGAGCGGTAATTGTGGGCAGAATATTGTCTTCTACCGTAACAGTAGCCTGACAAGTAGAAACATTGTTATGAATATCGGTTATAGTCAGAGTAACTACCGGACTACTTCCCGTTGCATTCATGGAGTGTGAGCCAAGTCCAGAGACATCGTCTTGTGCCAATACATCCCATTCAGAGGTTAGAGTTGGAAAACCAGACGGGTTGACTGAAATACCCTGGATTACATCAGAAGTTCTTCTCAATGTAGCGTTCACAGTTGTATAAACACCATCGGTCCATGCAGTGCCTGGGTCGTTACCAATTTCGCCGATAATATCAGCTGGTTGTCCGAGTGCTGTGTTATAAAGTTCTACACCATCATCTCCATTGAAGTTGACAGCACTTATCGGATGTACTGTTCCGGCATAGGCAGTCGCACTTCCATGCCCGAATACGACTACGGCATCGTGAGCAAGAATGCCTGCAATTCCGAGGTTGTCGTTGCTGTTTGGCATTCCACTACCATTGCTGTATAATCGTAGCACATAATTTGAAAGGTCAACCGGCGCGCCGGTTCCATTATATATTTCAATGTATTTATTAAAGATCCCAGCAATAGAGATACATCTTATATAAATAGTGCGCTCTTTTTTACTTCACTGACCAGCGCCCGGC
>CALDPJ010000317.1 GCA_937911795.1 uncultured Flavobacteriales bacterium
TGCAGGATTGGCTGAAGGAAACCATGATGTACAGGTTGCGATCTACGACATCTACGGCAAAAAAATCAGCCATGAAGATTTCGGTCACGAAGGAACACAATTGAACCGGTTGATTCGTTTCGATAACAATTTATCAATGGGAATGTACCTGGTTCAGATTTCTGTGGATGGGGAGCCATTTACTACTGAGCCCTTGATCGTCAAATAAAAAAGAAATTATCCTGTATAAATTAAACCCGCACCAGCTTTGGTGCGGGTTTTTTTCGGCGAAATTTTAAAAATTTGATTTCCAATAGTGTCACCAGATTGCAGCAGTGTGGTGGCGATATTTAATTAACTTCCGCCTGTTAACCAAACCTGAACCACCAATGAAATCATCTCTTTTAGCGGCGTTGGCCGTTATTTCTCTTGTATTCAATTCTGTAGCGCAGGAAGCAATTTGGCAGGATGCCACAGAACCAGTTCGAACCAACCGAACTATCGTCCCATCCGAATATCGCACAGTCAAAATAGATTTTGACGCATTAAAAAATAAGTTGGATTTAGCTCCTTCCGAAACAGAAGTTTCTGCCGCTGATTCTCCTTTTACATTTTCACTTCCTGCACCCGATGGAACCGAATGGGAATTTACAATCGTCCAATCGCCGGTGATGGCCCCTGCGCTTCAGAAAAAATATCCGGAGATCCGGACCTTCACCGGACAAGGAACCCGCGACCATGCATATGCTACATTGAAGATGGATATCACCCCCCAAGGATTCCACGCGCAGGTGCTGGCCTATGGAAAAAGTTTTTTTATTGATCCCTATGCTCCGGGAGAGACCGAAGTTTATATTTCCTATTCACGTTCTTCGTTTTATCAGAATACCGATAAGGTGATGCCGCCTTGTTCTCCGCAACAGTCACCGGTAGCACCTGTTCCGCATGATCAACAGCCTGTAAACGAAGGAAAACAAAAAGGTATCAAACCTGAAAAAACCATTCCCGGAGCGATACTAAAAACCACGAGCGGCACAGCTTTGCGAACGTATCGTCTGGCGTTGGCCTGCACCGGAGAATACGCCCAATATCACGGTGGAACCGTTTCCGGAGTGTTGTCTGCGATGGTTACAACCATGAACCGTGTAAATGGTGTCTTTGAGCGCGATGTCAGTATTCGAATGGTCATGGTACCGGATAATGATGAATTGATCTTTCTGAACGGAGGATCAGATCCTTATTCAAACGGAAACGGTTCGGCGATGCTCAGCCAGAATCAGTCCACCTGCAACAGTATCATCGGAAGCTCAAATTATGATATAGGCCATGTTTTTAGTACCGGTGGTGGTGGAGTAGCCTATCTTAATTCGCCTTGCGGGTCAAGTAAAGCCGGAGGTGTCACGGGTCAGGATAATCCGGTAGGCGATCCTTTTGATATCGATTATGTTGCGCACGAAATGGGGCACCAGTGGGGAGCCAATCACACCCAGAACAATGGTTGTAACCGTGCTTCATCTGCTGCCTACGAACCTGGTTCTGCCTCAACCATTATGGGATACGCCGGAATATGTCCGCCGAACCTTCAGAACAACAGCGATGACCATTTCAACAATCACAGTTTTAATGAAATGTACAATTTTTCGGTCAACGGAAACGGCGACAATTGTGCAGTTACAACGTCAACAGGCAATACTCCTCCTGTATTATCAATGCCGTCCGGAGGTTTTTACATTCCGGTAAGTACTCCGTTCGAACTCTCGGCAACGGCTACAGATGCGGATGGTGATCTTTTGACCTATTGCTGGGAACAACATGATCTGGGACCTCAGACTTCGGGCGGTGATAACAACCTGACCAATCCGAGCGGGAACGCCCCGATTTTCAGATCCTGGTCGCCCACTACCGATAATACCCGGGTATTTCCAAGAATTTCTGACCTGGTGGATAATACCACAGTTATCGGAGAATTGTTGCCGACATATTCACGCGATCTTACCTTTCGTTGTACGGTGCGCGACAATCGTGCAGGTGGCGGTGGAGTAACCGATGGCACCATCGCTTTTCAGGCAACGGCTTCGGCCGGTCCATTTCTGGTTACCGCACCCAATACTTCCGTGAGTTGGATAGGAGGGACGAGTCAGAATGTTACCTGGAATGTGGCCAATACAACTTCTTCGCCGGTGAATTGTGCTGCGGTTGATATTTTTCTTTCAACGGACGGAGGGTATTCATACCCGTTTTTACTGGCCGGTAATGTCACCAATGATGGCGCTGCCACAGTAGCCGTTCCGAATATCAGTACGAGCAACGCCCGGATTAAAGTTAAGGCATCCAATAATATATTCTTTGATATTTCGAACTCCGATTTTACAATAGCACCCGGTGTTGCTGTGGATTATGATATGTCGTTGGTGTCAATAGACCAACCATCCGGAATCATTTGCGCTACTGAAATTGAACCCGCAATCACCATTCAAAATATGGGTGAAGAGACCATCACGAGTCTCGAAATTATATACAATATTGATGGAGGTTCGAACGAAATGCTGAACTGGTCGGGAACTCTTTCCAGTTTGGAAACAGTTTCTGTACCATTGCCGACCATTGCGCTGGGTTCAGGAGAGTATATCTTAAATGTGGCGCTTCAGAATCCGAATAGTGAAACGGATGAAAATGATCTGAACAATGCGGGTTCGTCTACATTCGAAATACTCGATGTTTCGGGTCTTTCGCTGCCGGTAACCAATGATTTCGAAAGTTCTTTCCCTGGTGTAGGTTGGAGTGTCGAAGATCCGGACGGTATCTATACATGGGAGCAAGAAGGTGTAAACAATGATGCGTCATGTCAGAGCGGAACGACGGCTATGATCAATTTTTATGCTTATCAGCAGGAAGGAGATAGCGATGATTTGTTGTCGCCTTTTATCGATCTGACAGGAGTCAATACCCCTTTACTCACCTTTGATTATGCCTACGCCCGATACAGTTTTTCGAATTACGACCGTATGATGGTTCAGATACGGGAAGTGTGTTCTGATGAGTGGACAACGCTTTGGGATAAGCAAAACAATGATCTGGCAACTGCACCCCAACATAACAATAACTTTGTCCCAAACTGCAGTGAATGGTCGGCCGAAGAAATCGACCTGACAACATTTTCAGATCAGCAGGTTCAGATTCGTTTTCGCGGGATTTCGGGTTACGGAAACAATTTATACCTCGACAACATCAATATTTTCGAAGCCTGTCCTGCTGACTGGACGATCGGCGACTGGTCAGCATGCAGCGTTTCCTGCGGCGGAGGAATCCAAACCCGAAATGTTGTATGTACCGAT
>CALDPJ010000318.1 GCA_937911795.1 uncultured Flavobacteriales bacterium
GCTCGGTTCGGATGTATTCGAACGCTTCTTTTATGGCGTTATAGCTCTCGGCAAAATCATTGCCCTCGATGCTCTTTGCTTTGATACCGTGAAAACCCTGGATGTATTCGTACGCGTTTTGCGCCCGGGTTTCTTCGGCGGTGGCGCTGATGTCCCATTCGTTATCCTGAACGAGGTAGAGGATAGGGAACTGTTTGAGCGCCGCCATCTGAAACGCTTCGGCTACTTCGCCTTCGGTAACGGATGCATCGCCGAGCGAACAGACGGCGAGCGGCTTTTCTTTGTCGTTGCTTTCCGTCAAACCTTGTGATTCGAGGTATTGTATACCCATTGCAATTCCGGTAGTCGGAATGGCCTGCATTCCGGTGGCCGAACTCTGGTGAATGATTTTGGGTTGATCGTCGCGCTTCAGGCTGGGGTGAGAATAATAAGTTCGGCCTCCGCTGAAGGGATCGTCGCGTTTGGCCAGCAGTTGCAGCATCAGCTCGTACGGCGTCATTCCAATCGAGAGCAGAATAGAATCATCGCGATAATACGGTGAAACAAAATCCTGCGGGTTGAGCTGCAACCCCAGCGCGAGTTGAATGGCTTCGTGGCCGCGGGAAGTTGCGTGTACGTATTTGCTCGTCACTTTTGCGTTGGCTTCGTACAGGTCGGACATGGCCCTGGCGGTACACATCAGTTGCCACGCTTTCAATAAGGTTTCGGAAGGAATTTGATGAATTGTCGTCAACGTTTGTTCGGCTTGTTTCGGCATAACTTTACAGGGTTGAGGGGCAAAGTTACAGAATAAAATTTCGGTGGTGTTTCTGATACACTTATCGTGGTGTCACTCGGAGGAGGACAACGAGTCTATTAACGTTACTGTTGAAGCCAAAAGAGTAAATAGGTGGTTTATCTGTCGCGGAGAAGATAATTAATCAAAAATCTAACAAAATCCTCGGCGTCCCTTTCAGGTGAAATCGAGGGAACAAACAAAAAAGCCGCTCCCATCCGGAAGCAGCTTTTCAAAAAATGTAACTGTCACGCGCTGCAAGCGCGCGACAGTTAATAAATTATCCGTTCATCGAAACCAAAAACTCTTCGTTGCTTTTGGTTCGGCTGAGTTTGTCTTTCATAAACTCCATCGCCTCGAGCGGGTTCATGTCTGCAAGATGCTTGCGCAGAATCCACATGCGTTGCAGCGTGTCTTTGTCGTACAACAAATCTTCGCGTCGTGTTCCCGAAGCCGTAACATCGATGGCCGGGTAAATTCGTCGGTTGGAGATTTTTCGGTCGAGCTGGAGTTCCATGTTACCGGTTCCCTTAAACTCTTCAAAAATCACCTCGTCCATTTTCGAACCGGTATCCACAAGCGCAGTGGCCAAAATCGACAGCGAACCGCCGTTTTCGATTTTCCGCGCAGCTCCGAAGAAACGTTTTGGTTTTTGCAGCGCATTCGCATCCACACCACCGGTCAGTACTTTTCCGGAAGCCGGAGATACGGTGTTGTATGCACGTGCCAGTCGGGTTATTGAATCGAGTAAAATCACCACATCGTGTCCGCATTCTACCATTCGCTTGGCTTTCTCGAGTACGAGGTTCGCAATTTTCACGTGGCGTTCGGCCGGCTCGTCAAAAGTAGAGGCAATGACTTCGGCGTTTACGTTTCGTTTCATGTCGGTTACCTCTTCCGGACGTTCGTCGATCAGCAATATGATCAGGTAAACTTCAGGATGGTTCGCGGCAATGGCGTTGGCGATGTCCTGCAACAATACCGTTTTACCGGTTTTGGGTTGAGAAACGATCAAACCACGCTGACCTTTTCCGATCGGTGCAAACAAATCCACTACACGGGTAGAAAGGTTGCTCTGTTTTCCGGTGAGGTTAAAACGCTCGTCGGGGAAAAGGGGAGTGAGGTATTTAAAAGGTACACGGTCGCGCACAAAGTCGGGATCGCGGCCATTGATTTCATTCACTTTTACAAGTGGAAAATATTTTTCTCCCTCACGCGGCGGACGCACCTCGCCGATAATCGTGTCACCGGTTTTAAGGCCGAATAATTTAATTTGTGACTGCGAGATGTAAACGTCGTCCGGAGAGTTGAGGTAGTTGTAATCTGAAGAACGCAGGAAACCGTATCCATCGGGCATGATTTCGATCACACCTTCTGTGCGCACTGCATTTTCAAAAAAGTATTCGGGTGCTTTTTCTTTCGGGCGTTCTTCGCGCTGTTCCTGTTTGCGGGGCTCTTGCGGACGTTGTCCGGCCTGGGGAGCATCTTTGCGATCGCGTTGCTGGTCGTTGCGCGATTCTCTTGGTTGATCGCTGCGTTGGTTGTTGTCTGGTTGTCTGTCGCGGTTCGCAGGTCTTGGATTTGGACGATCAGGATTGGTGCGTTGTTCTACCGTTTTTGGTTCGGGTACATCGCGTGATTCGTTGCGACGATCATTATTGCGCTCGCGTGGGTTGTTTCGGTTATCGCGCTGCTCGTTTCGCGCCTGATCGGTATTTCCGGTATTTGCAGGGCCGGGAGATTGATTTTTAACGGGTTCGTTTTGGGCTTGTGCAGTACTTGCAGATCCCTGGGTGCTTTGTTCTGTTTTGCCTGGCTCTGTTTTAGTATCAGGAGCGGATTTGGCTGCAGGTCCTTGTTTTACTGGTCTTTTCGAGCGGTCGTCGGTTGTTCTTTTCGCCGGAGCGTCCTTTCGGGGTTCTTTTTTAGAAGGTTCAAGAGCTTCGGGACTGATCGCTTGCTCGTCGAGAATCTTATAAATGAGCTCTTGTTTTTTTAGAGATTCAGTTTTAGATACTTTAAGAGCTTTAGCGATATCGCGAAGCTCAGTAACTTTCTTACTGTTGAGTTCAATAATGTCGTACATCAAATTGGATTGTGAAATGCTGTGATAAAAGAAATGAGTGTTTTGGAAGTGTCCGGTTCCTTCAGAAATTGGAAGTTGAAAACCCGGAACTATGACGCAATATTACGACAAATTTGATTCATACAAGTGAAATTCTCTTTTTTTAGCAAGGCATTCCGAATTGCGTACTGCCCTGACGGATTACTATATTTGTCCAAATTTTGCTCCCATGATTCAACGAATTCAAAGTGTTTACCTGGCGTTGGCCATCCTTTCGATGGCGCTGATGTTTGCTTTCAAAGTCTCCTCAGTCTCAACTGGTAGCGCAGAAGCGGTGCTTACGGTCTATGGTGCCACATCCGGTACCGAAGCCATAAATCTCTCTATTCTCGTCATTCCTCCCTTTATCTATAACATCATTATCATTGTCGCATTGGTAGCAAGTATATTGTTGTACAAAAACCGCAAGCTTCAAATGACCATCGGTCGTGTTTCTTATCTGCTGATCCTTGGTTTTCTGGTATTTCTGTACGTGGCAGTTGATCACTTATCCGATGCTGTCTCCGCAACTGACAATATAAAATACGGTGCAGGCATCTATTTTCCGATTGTAGCACTGGTGTTTGTTTTTCTGGCCAACCGCGCCATTAAAAAGGATGAGGACCTGGTGCGTTCGCTCGATCGGTTGCGTTGATTCATACCATAAAGTACACCTGATATTGGCTAAATTTGCCAGTCATTACAAATAACCCGGATTAGTTAAATGGAAATCCCCAAGCAGTATAACCCCGCCGATTGCGAATCGCATTGGTATGAATTCTGGATGAAGAACGGCTATTTTAATTCCGTTCCCGATCACCGCGAACCATACACCATTGTTATACCGCCACCAAACGTCACCGGTGTTCTGCACATGGGCCACATGCTGAACAATACCATTCAGGATGTTTTGATCCGCAGGGCAAGAATGATGGGAAAAAATGCCTGCTGGGTTCCGGGAACCGATCACGCATCCATTGCCACCGAAGCAAAGGTGGTTCGGAAACTGCGCGAACAGGGAATTCGCAAAGGTGATTTATCGCGCGATGCATTTCTCGAACACGCATGGGAATGGACCGATGAGCACGGTGGAGTAATCCTCGATCAACTGAAAAAACTGGGTGCCAGTTGCGATTGGGACCGAACGCGCTTTACGCTTGATGATGGTTACTACAAAAGTGTGATCAACACGTTTATCGATCTTCACAACAAAGGACTCATTTATCGCGGTGCTCGAATGATCAACTGGGATCCGGCCGCAAAAACTGCCCTTAGCGACGAAGAAGTCATCCACAAAGAAGAGCAGTCAAAACTGTATCATGTGCGTTATCTTGTTGAAGGAACAGAAGATGAATGGCTGACCATTGCCACCACACGTCCGGAAACGATACTCGGAGATACTGCCATTTGTATTCATCCCGAAGATGAACGGTACCGGCATCTGCATGGTAAAAAAGCCATTGTCCCGTTGATCGGAAGAGTCATACCTATTATACAGGATGAATATGTAGATATGGAATTCGGAACCGGCTGCCTGAAAGTAACGCCAGCACACGATCCGAATGACTACGTGCTCGGAGAAAAGCACGGCCTTGAGGTGGTGGACATCATGAACGAAGATGGTACGCTCAGCGATGCCGCACAATTGTACGTCGGTGAAGATCGGTTTGCGGTTCGGAAAAAGATTGCCGAAGATCTTCAGGATGCCGGAAATTTGATTAAAGTTGAGGAATACACCAATAAAGTAGGGTATTCCGAACGCACGAATGTGGTGATTGAACCACGGCTTTCGATGCAATGGTGGGTGAATATGAAATCGCTCGCAGAGCCAGCGCTGAAAGCAGTGGAAGAGGGTGAAATCGGTTTTTTCCCTGAGAAATTCGTCAATACCTACCGGCACTGGATGTCAAACATCCGGGATTGGTGTATCAGCCGACAGTTGTGGTGGGGACATCGCATTCCTGCGTATTATTATGGTGACAATGAATTTGTAGTTGCTGCATCTGAGGAGGAAGCCCTGGAAATGGCGCGGCAGAAATCCGGTAATTCCGGATTAATGGTTTCGGATCTGAAGCAGGAAGAGGATGTACTCGATACCTGGTTTTCGTCGTGGCTATGGCCGATTGCGGTTTTTGATGGATTCGAGAGTGATGAGGAAGTTGACTACTACTATCCCACCAACGATCTCGTCACCGGACCGGATATTATATTTTTCTGGGTAGCCCGAATGATTATGGCCGGATACCACTACCGCGACGAGCGTCCGTTCAACAATGTTTATTTCACGGGAATTGTGCGTGATGCACAAGGCAGAAAGATGAGTAAGCAGCTCGGAAATTCTCCCGACCCCATCGAGCTGATGGAAGAATACGGTGCCGATGGCGTGCGGATGGGCTTGTTGCTTACTGCTCCCGCAGGAAACGATTTGCCGTTTGACCCGAAATTGTGTGAGCAGGGTCGGAATTTTTCGAATAAAATATGGAATGCTTTCCGGCTGGTGAAGGGATGGGAAGTGGAGCAGAAGGAACAACCTGAATCTGCCAAACAAGCCATTGCCTGGATGAATGCCCGCTTCAACGCAACACTGCTCGAAATTGATGAGAGTTTCGAACGTTTCCGTCTTTCGGAAGCGCTGATGAATATCTACAAACTGATGTGGGATGATTTCTGTTCGTGGTATCTCGAAATGGTGAAACCACCATACGGCGAGGCAATCGACGAAGACACCTACGAAGCCACGCTCGGATTTTTTGAGGGTATGCTGAAATTGCTGCATCCGTTTATGCCGTTTATCTCCGAAGAAATCTGGCAGCGACTGGATGAACGGAAAGACAAGCGCGATGCGCTGATTGTAGCTTCGTGGCCTGCCGAAGGCGCTGTGAAAAAAGGTTTGCTGGATCGGTTTGAAACTGCGCGCGAGGTGGTTTCCGCAATTCGCAATGCGCGGAAACGCAGCAATATTCCGCACAAACAGTCACTGGAGTTGCACGTCAAAGCCAATCAGGAAATTTCACGTGATCTGGATCCGGTCATTGCTCATTTGTGCAACCTGAGTACCATCGTATATACCGATGAGAAAATAGATCAGGCACTGACATTCCTCGTCAGCGGAAACGAGTATTTCATTCCGCTCAGCAATGATCTGGTGGATGTTGAACAGGAAATTGAAAAACTCGAGAAGGAACTGGATTATACCCGCGGATTTTTGCAATCGGTAATGAAGAAACTCAGCAACGAACGTTTCGTCGGCAGCGCGCCCGAAGCGGTTGTAGCCGCAGAGCGCAGAAAACAATCCGACGCCGAGGAGAAAATCCGAATGATTGAGGAAAAAATCGGCGCGTTGAAATAATTGCGGTTGTTGCTCTTAAGGATTCATTAAATTTGAAATGATTAAATCCTTATCCGATGCGCACAATTCTATTTTTTATCGTTTTTGTAGCGGGCGTAGATTTTGTTTCTGCCCAGAATTGCACCGACTTTATCGAACGCCAGTACGGCTATTCTGAAGAGCTGGATGTGGAATACGGTGTTGCTCCGAATTACGAGGGCAACAATGTATCGTTGCAGATGAACATTTTCAAGCCCGTGGGCGACGGCAACACACAGCGACCATTGCTGATCATGATTCACGGCGGAGGCTTTTCCGCAGGGCACCGAAACGATTTCAATGAACTGTGCCGGTGGTATGCCGAGCGTGGATACGTTGCGGTTACCATCAGTTACCGGCTCGGGTTGTATCATATCATAAATCCCGTATTGGCGGTTGATCACCACGAAATGATTCGCGCAATTTACCGCGGGATGCAGGATACCCGGGGAGCCATACGTTTTATGAAGGGACGTGCCGAACAGGATTCAACAGATGTCGATCGCGTGGCCGTGCTGGGCGGAAGTGCCGGCGGTTTCATTGCGCTGCACACCGCGTACATGGATCAGCCAGAAGAAAAACCAGCCAGTGCCGGAGCAATCGATCCGGTATTTTTTGCTCCACGTCCGGATCTCGGCCCGATAGAAGGAACCCTCAATCTCAATGGCTTCAGTACAGAAGTTCAGGCGGCGGTGAATATTTTTGGCGGATTGCGCGATACCAGCCTGATCACTTCACCCAATGATCCTCCGATTTACGCCTATCATCAAACCGGTGATCCGGTAGTACATTGTCACCGAAACAAACCTTATTGGCAGGATTTCCCTGATACGAACAATCCACTTCTCGACGGCTCCTGCGCCATACAAGCCAAAACAGAACAGCTCGGGTTTTCAGCCCAAAACGCCCAGTTTCATATTCATCAAGGAAGCGCACACGACATTCACGACATACTGCAGATAGATGCAGAAGTAGCCGATTTTCTCAATGACCATTTCTGCCAATTCACCACCGATGTGAGTAATTCGCAGGAATGGAATGTTCAGGTTTTTCCGAATCCTGCTCTGGATCACATTCGCATTTCGTCCACCGAAAAACTTTCTTTGCTGCGGTTGTTGAATGTAAACGGAAAAGAAATACTGAAAACAAGCGTTAACGTTAACGATACTGAATTGAATGTTGCGCACATCGCGCGGGGTGTTTATATTTTGCAGCTCGTTGCAGAAAGTGGAATGCTGTATCAACACAAACTCATTTTAAAGTAAGCCATGAAAAAGTTGTTTTTACTGTTATTGTCTTCATTCATGATCTGTTCTATTTACGGGCAGGAAGAGAATGAAACCATCCGTACCGGAAAATATGATCAGAAAACGCTGCTGCGCAACGGTGGAGGCGTTACCGGTGGATTTTTTGCGCCCGGAGTGCGGATCACCGAAGTGAACGACCAGACCGCTTTAATGGTGGGAGGACAGTTGGCAATGGTGCTTGGTCACCAGTTCAATATCGGTGCGGTGATCAATGTTATGCTGACAGAAAACGAGGCTTATACCTATAATTTGGGTTATAGCCCATTTTTACCGCCCGCGCGATATCTGGAAATGGGGTATGCAGGATTGTTGCTCGAACCCGTATTTTTTGATCGAAGCGTGATACATTTCAGTGTTCCCACCATTGTTGGAGTAGGAGTGGGAAGCACCAATTACTACCGGATTTGGGAACAGGGATATTACGATTATTACGGTCACCGGTCGGATATGTTTTTTGTGCTCGAACCCGGTCTGAACGCCGAACTTAATGTTGCCCGGGCCCTGCGTTTTTTCGCTGGCGGTTCTTATCGCTTTGTAATGGATTCTGATTTGTTGCACAACAATTCTGACGCTCAACTCAGTGGATTCAGCTTCAATGTTGGTTTAAAGGTGGGGTGGTTCTGATCACTGATTATCTTCTGTAAAGCGTTGTTGCAATTTCCGGACTTTTTCCAGAAATCTGTGGTCTACAGAATTGGTGCCGGTTCCGCCGATAACCATAAATTCATTTTCACCGATGATTTTTACTGAGGTGGACGCCGGATTTATCTCCAGGTTTCGATAAGGAATGATCCATCCCATACTTTCCAGAATCGACCGGAAATGAATGATGATTCCTTTTGGCCGCAATTCGAGGTAGCAATAATTGGCGGTATTCTGGTGATTCAGCAAGTGCCAGATGTTGGGTGATGAGTCGGATATCAGCATTCGACGCGAACCAATTCCGCCCATTTTTATCCGCAGCCGCCAACCAAACGATGGTCCGACCAGCTTATTGATTTCATCGCGAATTCTGGAATTATTGTAGGTGATATTTCTGATCATCCAGCTTTCATTTCAGGAGTCGGTTCTGGTTGTATCTTTGGCGATTGTTGATGCATGAACGATCCTCAGCCGGAAATTAATATGAATGATTCAAATAAACCAAACAATAATGCGCTGGACCAGCCGCTTGTTTCGGTGATCATTCCATGTTACAACGTTCAGCAATATGTGTCCGATGCACTGAATTCAGTTGTAGCTCAAACCTATTCAAATCTGGAAATCATTTGTGTGGATGACGGAAGTTCAGATAATACTGTATCTGTACTTGAAAGTTGGAAAGTATCTCATCCGGTAATTGCAACCACCATTATTAAGCAGGAAAACCGGGGTGCATGTGCCGCCCGAAACAACGGTTTGCGAAGTGCAACAGGAAAGTTTGTTCAGTTTCTGGATGCAGATGATGTTCTTTATCCGGAAAAGATAAGGCATCAGGTTGGTTTGTTTCTGAAGTCACCGGGAGTGTATTTTATTGCCGGTGCTTATTGTAAACGCTCCATCACTGGAGAAAAGGAAAATATCACCTGCGGACCTCCTGCACTAGTCAACATCTTTATCGGTAAGGCGGGTATAACGTCTTCTAATTTATTCAACCGTGAGGTGTTACTGGCTATTGACGGCTGGCGCGAAGAACTTTCCAGTTCTCAGGAAGCAGATCTAATGTTTCGGTTGGTATTGAATGGAGGAAAATACATGGTGGATAATGATATTTTGACTGAAATTCGCGAGCGTTCATCCGGGCAGATTTCGCAGGGCAATCAGGAGAAAAGATTCCGGAATTTTTTATCTGTGCGGATAGAATTAATGGAGGCTGTCGAAAAAATATTTCCGGAGGAGTGGAGAACTAACCGAAATTTATATCAGTCGTTTATCGTCTCTACTTTGTTGGGTGCAGAAAGTTTTAAGCCAGGCATGTGGCGGTTGTATCGCAACGTTTTCCCAAAACCATCAGAACTGGTTCCCATTGCAGGGCTGGGAAAAAAGGCGGTTATTATTGCGCGGTTGTTGGGCTTTTCAGCACTATTTAAGATGAGCGCGACAATCAGCCGAATGCAAAAATGATCTATTCCTGATTCTTAAAATGCATCTCAGAATTCACGAGCTGCCCGTTCACATAATCATATTCTTTTGCGAGTTTGCCCTGCTCGTCCCACACAAAAACTTTTCCGTGTAGCTGGTCGTTCACAAAATTGCGTTCGGTGTAGCGCGTGCCGTCTTCGTACCAACTCAGCCATTGGCCGGTTTTTTTACCCTGCTCGTATTGATACTGGTATTTCTGATTTCCGTTGCTGTACCACTCGCGGTAACTTCCATGATCCTGCCCGTTTACCTTTTGACCTTCTTTTTCTAACTGGCCACTCGGAAAGAACACGCGCCATTGGCCTTCTTTTTTCCCGTTGAGATATTCCTGTTCAATGTGTTTCAATCCGCCGCTGGTATAAATTACTGCCCATCCGGTGAAGGGTTTGTTGTTGTAATAGGCTTCGGGATTGGCCTGATCTCCGCGCAGCTCCAGCTCAGAATAGGCTACAGGTTCCTGAACTTCGGTGGTACCCGTACACCCGGTAGAGATCATGAAAACACTAACAACGACAGAGACTATAAGTTTCACAGGAAAAATTTTAGAAAAAGCAAGTTTACAAATAATGCCGGTGATCAGGAGTAAATCCAGTGATTGATTTTTTCGCCGAGCTCGTGGGGGTTGAATGGCTTGATCAGCAAATCCCTGAAGCCAGCCTGGGTAAGCTTCAGTTTGATCTGGTGATCGGTATTGGCGGTGAGTGCGATGATCCGCGCTTTCGGGTTTTCGCGCAGAATGATTTCTGCTGCATCGATACCGTTCATCTTCGGCATTTGCAAATCCATTAGAATCAAGTCGAAATTTTTGGAACGCGACAATTCTACGGCCTCTTCACCATCGCGCGCCACTTCTACCGTGGTTTTCAGTTTCGATAACAACCGCAGCGTAAACATCACGTTTACCTCGTTGTCTTCCACCAAAAGCAAAGATTTACCATCGAGCTGATAGCCATATAAACCGGTTTTTTCTTTTGCGGGATCAGGTAGTTGAGCGCCATTTGGTTTGCTGACTTTGTACTTGAGCAACACCGTAAACAAACTTCCTACACCGGGTTGGCTTTCAAATTCAATGGTTCCGCCGAGCAGTTCTATGAGGCTTTTGGTAATCGACAGTCCGAGGCCAGAACTCTGAGGGGTGAGCCTGGATTCGTGCTGAAGCCGGCTGTAACGATCAAATATCTGCGGATGGAGCTCCTCGCTGATGCCGATGCCAGTATCCTGAACCCTGATTTTCAGCCAGATGTCATCCCCTTCTCTGGAGATGCAATCAACGGAAATATTGATTTTACCTTCCCTGGTATATTTCACTGAATTGCTGATCAGGTTGAGCAGAATCTGGGTGAGTCGTAGTTTATCGCCTTCGATGGTTTCAGGAACTGTGCTCTCGAAATGCGTGTTAAGTTTCAGGTCTTTCTTTTTAAGTTCTGGTTCAAACGTCCGGATAATTTGCTGAATTAACTTGCGCAGCTGAATTTTTTCTACACTCAGCTCAATTTTCCCGGCGTCGAGCCTGCTCAGGTCGAGAATGTTGGTGGTAAAGCCCAGCAGGGTTTTGGCAGAATGAATCAGAGCTCCGAGATATTCCTGCTGATCGTGTACATCGGTCTCTTCCTGCAGTGCATAAGAAATTCCGATGATGGCGTTCAGTGGCGTCCGGATTTCATGCGACAAAACGGAGACGAATTCAGCTTTGGCTTCGCTCGAAATTTCTGCGAGTTTCTTTTCGTTCACCAATTGAGTGTTTGCAATTTTAAGTTTGTTCTGGTGCCTTCTCAATTTGGCGTTGGTACTTTTGAGTCTGGAGTAGAGCATTAAACCGGTGACGAGGAACAGGAACATCAGAATTACAATGGCCAGCAGAGCGTTGCGCAGCCGGTCTTTTTGTATATTGATGATTTGTTCTTTCTCATTTTGTGCCTGCAGTGCTTCCAGCCGTCTTTCTTTTTCTTCGGCTTCATAAACCATGCGCAGGTTATCGAAATCCGTATTGCTCGATTCGCGGTAGAGACTGTCTTTTGCCGCGTCGTATTTTACGAAGTGTAAGTAAGCCAGATCGTATTCTTTTTTCTCATACATCAACAGCGCTAACTGGTATTGGGCCCGGATATACAGCTCCAGGTAATGATGTTCTGAAGCCATTTCCATGGTTGCATTCAGCAATTCTTCGCTGTCGGTAAATCGTTTGGTCAGGCGGTAGACTTTACCCAGCCCCAGCTTTATCTCACATTCACCATTTTTGTCGGCCATATTTAAAAAGCCTTTCAACGCTTCATTGAACAGCTTTTCGGCGATTTCATAGTTCTCTGTCTGGCAATAATATTCTGCAAGGTTTCCCTTCACCAGGGCAATACCGGCGATATCATTCTGCTGATCATAAATTTTATAGGCTTTGCTGTAGAAATCGTAAGCGTCGTTGTACCGTTGCTGCTTCATCCTGATCTCGGCCATGTTGTTGTATACGTCGCCTACCTCGCTGTATAATTCAAGCCTCAGTCCGAGCGCCAGAGCTTTGCGGTAAAACCTTAAGGCGGCATCGTTGTCGCGCATACTGTCGAATACCACACCCAGGTTGATGTACACCATCTGCAGTGCTATCGAATCACCCTCTGATTTGAAAATATTCTCTGCTTCGAGCAGGTTCTTCAACGCTTCGTGATTCAACCCCAAATCTGTCAGGGATACCGCCAGACTGTTGAGTGCATAGCCTATTCCATTGGGGTCCTGCAATGACTGATAGAGAGAAAGCGTTTTACGGTCGTACTCAAGTGCCTTTTGAAAATCACCCCGCGCCCAGTAATAGATGCTGATATTTTGACAAGCCAGAACAATCAGCTGACGGTCGTTCGATGCTTCTGCCAGAAATTCTGCGCGCCGCAAATACGTCTGCGATTGATCAGGATCTGTGTACAACAGTTCCATTCCGAGTTCAACCAGCTCTTCGACCTCTGAATTCTCAGCAGAAACGGGTGGTAGTATATTTTCGGCCGGTTGGGGATGAACGTGTCCGCTAGACGAAATGAAAAGAATAAAACACGAAATCCACAACACAAATTTGCTCACGGCACAATATTATTTAAACTTCCGACAATACGAAAGTCAGATGGGCGGGTTACTCTATTGTGGAAATTGTTGTCTTTTTAATTCGGTAATTTTGGCATCCTAAAATTGCCGATCAAAACATGCAACAGGAAAAACCATATTCACCGATCAATAAAGTACGAATTGTTACCGCCGCATCTTTGTTCGATGGACACGATGCAGCAATCAATATCATGCGCCGGATCATCCAGAGCACCGGTGCCGAAGTCATTCATCTGGGGCACGATCGCAGTGTGCAGGAAGTTGTAGACTGTGCCATACAGGAAGACGTGCAGGCCATTGCCATGACCAGCTACCAGGGCGGCCACACCGAATACCTGAAATACATGTACGACTTGTTGCAGGAACGCGGTTGCGGACACATCAAAATTTTCGCAGGCGGTGGCGGAACCATTTTACCCGACGAAATAAAAGAACTTCAGGATTACGGCATTACGCGGATTTACCATCCGGACGACGGTCGTAAAATGGGCTTGCAGGGAATGATCAATGAGCTGATGGAACTATCGGATTATCCAACAGGAAAAAACCTGAAAGATGAGCTCGAAGGATTGAAGAAACGCAACCATTACGCCATTGCGCGGTTGATTTCCGCTGCAGAAAACAATCCCGAAGAAGGCGCTGGAATGTTGGAACAGGTGAGCAAAATGGCTGTTGACTCAACAACGCCCATTCTTGGAATTACGGGAACCGGAGGAGCGGGAAAAAGTTCGCTCGTTGATGAACTGGTGCGTCGTTTTCTGATCGATTTTCCGGAGAAAAACATCGGAATTATTTCTGTTGACCCCAGCAAAAGAAAAACCGGTGGAGCGCTGCTCGGTGACCGCATCCGCATGAACAGCATTTTCAACGACCGGTGTTATATGCGCTCTCTCGCCACACGCCAAAGCAATCTCGCGGTTAGCAAGCACATTCGCGAGGCCGTGGATATTCTGAAGGTGGCCGACTTTGATTTGATCATTCTCGAAACTTCCGGCATCGGACAAAGCGATACCGAAATCGTCGATCACAGCGATGTCAGCATGTACGTGATGACTCCCGAATATGGCGCAGCAAGCCAACTGGAGAAAATCGATATGCTGGATTTTGCAGACATCATTGCCCTTAACAAATTTGATAAACGTGGCGCACTTGATGCATTGCGAGACGTGAAGAAACAATACAAGCGAAACCGCCAGTTGTGGGATGTTTCGGATGATGATGTTCCGGTTTTCGGAACCATCGCCAGCCAGTTCAACGATCCGGGCACCAACGCATTGTATAAAACATTAATTCAGATCATTGCCGATCGGACAGGGGCAGACTTAAAAAGCAGCCTCGAGATCAGCGGTGAAATGAGCGAAAAGGTTTTCATCATTCCGCCCAAACGGGTGCGCTACCTGAGCGAAATCTCGGATACGGTTCGGAGTTACAATGAAAAATCGCTGGCCCAGAAGAAGATTGCGCAACGACTGTACGCACTCGATTCCAGCATGAACATCTTAAGTGATTCGGGTGAAGCGGCCATTGGACCGATAAAATCGGCGTTTGACGAAATGGCAAAAGAACTCGATCCTAAAAACTTCGACATCATCAAAGGTTGGGAAGAGAAGAAAAATCGCTACCGCGAAACAGATTATGTTTTTCAGGTACGCGACAAGGAAATCAAAATCAAAAATCACAGCGAATCGCTGTCTCATTTGCAGATTCCGAAGGTGAGCATGCCGCGTTTCGAAGGTTGGGGAGATATCCTTTACTGGAATTTGCAGGAAAATGTGCCGGGAGAATTCCCATACACGAGCGGCGTTTTTCCGTTCAAGCGCGAAGGTGAGGATCCGACGAGGATGTTTGCCGGTGAAGGTGCTCCCGAACGAACCAACAAACGTTTTCACTACGTGAGTCTCGGAATGCCGGCCAAGCGGCTGAGTACAGCTTTCGACAGCGTAACACTCTATGGTCGCGACCCCGGAACACGCCCCGACATCTACGGTAAAATCGGAAACTCAGGCGTGAGCATCTGCTGTCTCGACGATGCGAAAAAGCTGTACAGCGGTTTCGATCTCTGCGACCCGCTGACGTCGGTATCGATGACGATTAATGGTCCGGCGCCGATGTTGCTCGGTTACTTTATGAATGCAGCCACCGATCAACAGTGCGAAAAGTACATCCGCGAGAACGGATTGGAGGATGAAGTCGAAAAGAAGATCGATGCCATTTATAAAGAGAAAGGCGTTCCACGACCAAAATATCACGGCGAGCTGCCACCAGATCACAATGGTTTGGGGTTGATGTTGCTGGGTGTCACCGGAGATCAGGTATTGCCGGCTGAGGTTTACCAGCAGATGAAAGCAAAAGCATTGGCATCCGTTCGCGGAACAGTGCAGGCAGATATTTTGAAAGAAGACCAGGCGCAGAATACGTGCATCTTCAGTACAGAGTTTGCGCTCCGGCTGATGGGCGATACGCAGGAGTATTTTATCGAGCACAACATCCGCAATTTCTATTCGGTGAGCATCAGCGGGTACCACATTGCTGAAGCCGGTGCCAATCCGATTTCGCAATTGGCGTTTACACTGGCCAATGGATTTACTTATGTGGAGTATTACCTGAGTCGCGGAATGGACATCGATAAATTCGCTCCGAATCTTAGCTTCTTCTTCAGCAACGGAATCGACCCCGAATACGCGGTGATTGGTCGTGTGGCGCGAAGAATCTGGGCCAAAGCGATGCGCGATAAGTACGGAGCTAACGATCGTAGCCAGAAGCTGAAGTATCATATTCAAACCAGCGGCCGATCGCTGCACGCGCAGGAAATCGGTTTCAACGATATCCGAACCACACTGCAGGCGCTCTATGCGATTTATGACAATTGCAACAGTCTGCATACCAATGCTTATGACGAAGCCATTACCACACCTACTGAGGAAAGTGTTCGTCGCGCGATGGCCATTCAGTTGATCATCAACAAAGAACTCGGACTGGCGAAAAACGAAAATCCGCTCCAGGGAAGTTTCATCATAGAAGAGCTGACAGATCTGGTAGAAGAAGCGGTGATGCTCGAATTCGACCGGATAACCGAGCGCGGTGGTGTTCTCGGTGCAATGGAAACGATGTATCAGCGCGGAAAAATTCAGGAAGAGAGCCTGTATTACGAAACGTTGAAACACACAGGAGAATATCCTATTGTCGGAGTGAATATGTTCCTGAGCGACTCAGGTTCTCCGACGATTGTCCCCGGTGAAGTGATTCGTGCCACCGAAGAAGAAAAGCAGGCGCAGATTGCAACGGTGGAAATGCTTCAGAAAAGAAATGCAGAGGAAGCCGAAAAGCAATTGCGTAAACTACAGGATCTGGCGATCAACAATGAAAATATTTTTGACGGATTGATGGAAGCCTGTAAATACTGTTCTTTGGGTCAGATTACCGATGCGTTGTTTGAAGTAGGAGGGCAGTATAGGAGGAATATGTAGAATGGAGTTTTGAGTTTTGAATTACGAATTATGAATTACGAATTACGAATTACGAATTT
>CALDPJ010000319.1 GCA_937911795.1 uncultured Flavobacteriales bacterium
GTAATTGTTGAACTCATTGAGTGGCCTGAGGGAACAGAAAATCCGGTCGGAAAAGTAGTAGAAGTTCTCGGAAATGCGGGTGAGCATGACGTGGAAATGCACGCCATTCTTGCTGAATTTGGGCTACCACTGGAGTTTCCGGACGAGGTACTGGCTGCCGCCGATAAAATTGACATATCCATTAGCCAACAAGAGGTTTCTCGCCGACGCGATTTCAGATCGATCACCACTTTTACCATCGATCCCGACGATGCCAAGGATTTTGACGATGCGCTCTCGGTAGAATTTCTGGACAACGGAAATATACGCGCCGGAATTCATATTGCCGATGTTACGCACTATCTGGAGCCGGATAAAACACTTGATCGGGAGGCGGTACATCGGGCAACTTCGGTTTATATGGTAGACCGCGTAGTTCCAATGTTGCCGGAAGTACTTTCAAATATGGTGTGTTCTCTTCGTCCGAATGAGGAAAAATTGTGTTTTTCCGCGGTTTTTGAATTGGATCAGAATGCACAGGTAATAAATGAATGGTACGGAAAAACCATCATCAACTCAAATCATCGGTTTACCTATGATTCGGCACAAGCTGTTCTTGATGCCGGAGAAGGACCATTTGCCAAAGAGTTGAAAGCATTACTCAAGTTGAGCAAAATAATGCGACAGGAGCGCACGGCTCATGGTGCAATCGAATTTGGTGGAAGCGAAGTTAAATTTGAACTGGATGAAGACGGAAAACCTATTGGTGTCAAGAAGAAAATAATGAAGGACACCAACCGCCTCATAGAGGATTTCATGTTGCTCGCCAATAAAAGTGTAGCGGCAAAAATCGGAAAGGTGAAACAGGGGCCGGTGAAACCATTTGTATACCGCGTACACGACGAGCCTGATCCGGATAAATTAGTAGAACTGAAAGCCTTTGCACGTCGGTTCGGCCATGAATTTTCTGCGGCAAAAGACAAAGGTGCCGCCTTTGCCATTACACAATTGCTAAAAGACGTAGCGGGTCAGCCCGAGGAAGATATTATCCGGCATATGGCTGTACGAACTATGGCCAAGGCTTATTATTCAACCGATAATATGGGTCATTATGGATTGAGTTTTGACTACTACACTCATTTTACTTCTCCTATTCGTCGTTATCCGGATATATTGGTACACCGTCAACTGGAGCATTTCCTGCAGAACGAAAAAGGTATTGCGGAGGAGGAATTGAATCTGCTGTGCCGTCATTGTTCGATTCGTGAACGAAAAGCAACGGAAGCGGAACGGGCATCCATCAAATACAAACAGGTAGAGTTTATGCTGGATAAAATCGGAGAAACCTTTGCTGGTATTATTACCGGGCTAACGAATTGGGGAATTTATGTGGAAATCATTGAGAACAGTTGCGAAGGTATGATCTCACTACAATCGATGGAAAATGATCACTATACTTTTGATGAAGATAAGTACCAGATCATCGGGAGTCGCCGCGGAGAGGTTTTCAATATTGGTGATCAGATAGACATTCGGGTGGTAAGAGGTGATCTGTTAAATAAACAACTGGACTTTGAGTTTGTATCCTTCAGGAAATAAGCATTATGACTGTAGAGATTGTTGTAACCGGAAAAGTGCAGGGTGTATGGTTTCGCAAAAACACCAAATCAGCAGCAGATCGTTTTAATATCAGCGGCTCGGTAGAAAACAAACCCGACGGAACTGTTCACATAATAGCTACGGGTGAAAAAGAGGCTCTATCCCAATTCATCGAATGGTGCGAACATGGGGATTCACCAGCCCAGGTGACGGCTGTTTCTGTTTCGGAAGTAGATGGAAAAGACTTCGATCGGTTCGAAATCCTTCGTTCATAAAACTTTACCTGAATCAAACCAGGTTGATCCTGTTGCTCAATTCGTCTTTGTAGGAACCGCCGATTGGAATAACTTTTTTGTCGTTTTCCAGAACCAGATTGGGTTGCTCGATAGCAGCAATTTTATCTAATCGTACAATAAACGACCGGTGTACCCGCAAAAAGTCATCAGAAGGTAATTTGCGTTCTATATCCTTCATTGTAGAGTGAATGGTATACCGGGTGCTTAGTGCGTTGATAACAACATAATCCTTCAGTGCTTCCACAAAATAAATATCCTTGGTTTTCAGCTTCACCAGTCTTGAATTGGATTTCACAAAAATGAAATCCTTGTTGTCTTTGGCTTCTTTATTCTCGACCAGTGAATACAGCATATCTCGCTCTTTCCGAACCTCGCTTTCGCGCTTGTGCTTGTATATCGCCATTTCGATGGACGTATGGATATCGATCTCTTTAAAAGGCTTGATTATATATCCACATGGCTCTGTAACTTTGGCCCGGGCAAGTGTTCCTTCGTCCGCGTACGCGGTCAGGTAAATTACTGGTATGTTCATTGTCAACCGAATTTGATCGGCTGCTTCAATTCCATTCATGTCGCCCTTGAGCATAATGTCCATTAGAACGATATCGGGTTTGGTTTCGTTGGCTAAGGCTACGGCTTTTTCTCCGGTAGCAGCAGCTCCAACTACATTATAACCCAGTTTTTTGAGGCTGTGTTGGATGTCTTTAGAAACGATGCTCTCGTCTTCAACAACCAATACGTTGGTTTTGGACATAACTATAAGGTGTTAATTTATTTTATCAAAAGTAATTAAATATTCGGTTCCTTTATTGGGCTTGGAGTGAAAGGCCACTTCTCCATCTAACTGCTCAATCAGCGTATAAACCAATTGTAATCCCAGAGTATCTGCGTGATCAAAATCAAAATCTTTCGGAACACCTACTCCATTATCCTTAATTATAAGCTCTATTTTACTCCCAACCTCGCTTATTTTCATAGTCAATACTCCCTTACGGTTATCAGGAAAAGCATATTTCAGTGCATTTGATACCAATTCGTTTACGATTAATCCGCAAGGTATTGCCTGATCGAGATTTAAATACACCTTTTCGAACGCTGTTTCGAGTTCGACCAATCCAGTATTTATACTGTATGAATGTACTAAATTTTTAGATAGGCTCAAAATGTAATCTGAAAAATCAATGGAGCTGAAATCGCTGGTTTGGTAGAGGCTTTCATGAATAAAAGACATCGATTTTATACGGTTCTGGCTCTCACGAAGAATGTTGAGCGTGTTCGGATCTTTCACGTATGATGACTGAAGATTGAGAATACTGGATATAACCTGAAGGTTGTTTTTAACCCGGTGATGTACCTCCTGCAGCAGTATCTCCTTTTCCCGAAGAGATTCACGAATCTGCTTTTCGATGATTTTTTTATCGGTAATTTCATGTGCCATACATGAAATCTCGGTAACGGTGCCATCTTCTTTAAAAATCGGATTGAGAAACGTCTCCATCCAGATGATCTGATCATTCTTTTTCCTGGCCGGTCCTTCAAACTGTACATATTTGCCTTCCATGGCACGGCCATAAAGGTTTTTGAATTCCTCCTGCAAATCGGTACGGATAAACGGATTCATCATTTCTATAAAATCCTTTCCTATCTGAATTTCTATTCCGAAACTCTTCTGAAGCATTTTAGCGAAATTGGCATTATAGGACGTTATTCTGAAATTAACATCGAGCGTCCAGATCAGCATCGCGGTACTGTCGAAAATTGAATTAATTTTTGCTGCCTGGTCTTTAATTTTACCCTCAGCCTGCTTTTTAAACGTAATAGAGTGGGCTATTCCACTCATTTCCTCAATTTTTCCGTCTTCTCTGTCAATAGGATTCAAAACGACTTCGAACCACTGCAGCTTACCATTTTCATCGGGGAAATTAATTTCGAAATTCTGTGGT
The DNA here is from genome assembly GCA_937911795.1 of uncultured Flavobacteriales bacterium. Taxonomy (GTDB): domain Bacteria; phylum Bacteroidota; class Bacteroidia; order Flavobacteriales_D; family SKUL01; genus SKUL01. The sequence continues at coordinate 3,818 of CALDPJ010000319.1, forward strand.
TTTCCTGAAAAAACAGATTCATAGTGTTCTTTCCAGTCTGTTTTATTTTTCGCTGTGGTTTTAGAACTTAAACCCAATGCTTTCAATCCGATTTTAGCCGGTTTGCGGGAAAGTTTTTTGAATATTCTGGCGTAATTACTATTGAATGAAGTTAATCTATCTTCATTATCGACCGACCAGATCATATAGGCAGTACTTTCGAAAATGGCTTTTATTTTGGCTGCCTGGCTTTCTGCTTCATGCATCGCCTTTCTCTGATCGCTTATATCACGCAGCAATTCTCTTGATCCGGTAAATTTCTTTCCTTCAAAAATCGGCGAGGAATTTACCTGCACATATCGCCGTTGGTTTTTTCCATTCACCAAAACATATTCCTGACCTTTGAGTGCTTTTCCGTCTTCGAGCATTCTCTTTCGGTCTTCCTTTACCTGTTTTTGGTGCGATTTATCAATGCACTTCAATAAATTTATTTCTCCAGCTTTTCCCGGCTTAACACCCAGCAATTCAAGACCCGCTTTATTCCAGTAACGTAAATTTCCTTTGGCATCAATAAGCAGGTAGGCATCGGACATATTGTCAAACAAATCGCGATACAACTCTTCACTGCGTTTGAGGTTTTCTGCAGATTTTTTTTCCTCGCTGATATCCCTTGATACACCCATGGATCCCAGATAAATACCGTCGGTAGTTAGAAGGACTGATGCTGAAAGAAAGGTGGTGAAGCATTCACCGTTTTTTCTTCGGTTTTCTATTTCCAATGAAACCCGTTTTTTCTTTTGAAGGGCGTCTTTTAGCCGTTGATATTCCTGCCTGGTCTTAAAAAGTATATGGGTTGGTTTTCCAATTACTTCCTCCCTATGGAAGCCAAATTGTGCTTCAGCTGCTTTGTTAAATACACTGATATTTCCGGTTTCATCTTCAGCAATGATCATATCCATGGAACTTTCTATCAGTGCCAGATTAAAGTTTTTAGCCTGCTCCAGTTCGTATTGGGTTATTTTATGCTCCTTGATTTCATGCTTCAGAATCTGATTGATTTCCTCGGCTAATTGAGCGCGCATTTTTTCATGAATCCATTGTTTACGCAGCGACAGATTGGTGAAAATGGTTTGTTTCCCTGGTTTACCATCCAAAGAAATATGCACGGTCTGTTCACCCAGATACCGGTCTTTTCCGCTCGGAGTGGTAATGGTGAATTCATAAAAATCAGAGGCCTTTTCAGCAGTCCATTCGGTCATTCTCTGTTCGATGTTCTGTTTGACTTCACCTTTGAACAGCGATAAAAATGATTTTCCCATCAACTTATCTGACTTTTGCTCGAATAATTCTTCGGCTGCTGAATTGATGTAAGTAATTTTCCCTTCCTGATGAATAACTACCCCTTCCGGTAGATTCTCAATCAACTGCATCCATTTATCCGGATTTGAATTTCCCGGCAGAGTGGATCTTTTGTAATGGAACTGAAGCAGAATGATTTCTTTTTTCTGAACATCAGGAGTACTGGCTGAGATAATATACTCCTGTTGATGAATATTCTCTTTAACCGTTGCTATTCCTTTTTCCGATAAATGCCTATTCCGAGCCAGCTTGTGAAGAAACGGTAAAAGCCATTTTTCGAGACTGAGATGGTTGTTTCTGCCGGTAAAAATCTGAGAAGCCTGCGGAGTTATATAAACGAGTTTTTTGTTTACAACATCTGCCACCAATGCCGGTAATCCATCTTCTGCCAGAAATGAATAATCGCTATAAGTCTTTTTAACGTTTCTCAATTCTCGAGATCATTTATTTCCAGTAATTCATTCATATCGACAGCTCCTTTCTGAACCCTGGCGCCGTTAATTTTGAATTCTTCTCCATTTTTATATCGAGTAGTCAACTGAAGCATTCCTTCTTCATCGTATGTTTTCCAGTTACCTACACGAATACCTGATTTGTATTTTCCTTCTTCTTTCAAGATACCGGATGGATAATAGTACCGATGTTTACCAACTTCAAGACCTCCGGCAAATTCACCTTCAAAATAAGTCTTTCCGTTGAAATAAATATACTTCCAAAATCCGTGTCTCTCACCATCCAGATAGCTTCCTTGTTCGGTGTGATCACCAAGTGTATAAAACCATTCTCCTTCTTTGTTGCCATTACTGTATTCTCCCTCTGTAATAACTTCACCTTCACTATCGTACTCTACAGATTCACCATCTTCATATCCTCTCCTGTAAAATTCGCGTCTAAGAATTTCTCCGTCTTCATAATACCAGGTCCAATTACTGTGCGGTAATCCATCCACGTAGCTGCCCTTTTGCTCTATCGCTCCGGAAATAAAATAATATACCCATTCTCCGTCACGCTGAGAATCTACATACGAACCTTCAGATTTTAATTCACCGGTGGGATAATAATGTTTCCAGTAGCCTTGGTAAAACCCTTGTTTATCCACCACTCCCTCCGCAACAAGCACTCCGTTATTGTACATTTTTCCCCCAGCTACTTTACCGGCTGAATCGTAAATGCGGTGGATTCCTTCTTTTGCACCGTCTTTATTGTATCCTCCTGTGGTTCTAATGCTTCCATCCGGATAATAGGTATTCTGAATATCGAGAACCTTTATTTCTTCCGCGTCCTCTACGAGCAATCCGTTCTCATATTTCTCCAGTAGAATCAAATTTCCTTTACTATCGAAGCTTTTGAACAGGCCATGTTTCAATCCGTTGATATAATAACCTTCAATGGATATATTCCCATTTTTGTGATATTCTATCCAACGAGCCGTTTTTCGCCCCTGAGGGTCATAACGATTGATTGCTTCCTGGCGCGTTATAAAACCGTTCTGATAAGTTAGCAACGTAATGATTCTACCATCCTTTCCGTATTCAACCCCCTTACCTTCTTCTTTACCATTTTCGAAAGTCACTTTTTTACTGACTTCTCCTGTTGTGTAGAAATATAATCCTTCACCCTGTTTAACTCCATTTTCAAAGGTTGAAATTTCGCGGATATTCTCTTCTGGATCATAGAAAACAGCTTCACCATGCTTTTTTCCGTTTTCATAGGTCAGGGTATTTGTTTTCACTCCTTGATGGTTGTAAAAAACCCAAACGCTGTCCAATTCAAAACTGGATCGTTTCCCTGCCGATTTGAGCGTGCCGTCGGGGTAGTATGTTTTCCAGAATCCGTCTGGTTTACCATCTACCATGATACCTTCGCTTGAAATATTTCCATTCTCGTGAAAGAACTGCTGATATTCTCTTTCCTGACCAAAAACCTCAGAAGCTCCAAAAAATGAAATACACACTATACCAATAAAAAAAAGAGATTTAAATGAATTATAAATGGTAGTTATTATGCTGTTAGTTGTGTTCATAATTTTCTTCGGATCCCACTGAAAAATGATTTATCACGTTTTAATAACAAATGATTAACATACATTATACTCTAAAAGCCTTGTACCACATTTGATTCTGATATAACAAAGGTAGCTGTTGAAAATTATACTGGGGAAAAATAATTTTTGTTTGGGTTAGAATGATGTTGAGAAGTACCGTGGTTAATTTGCCACAAATAATCATCAACCGACTTTTTTTAGAGACGAATTATTCTAATCCAAAGTTCAACTGAATTTTCCTAATCTACTTTTGATATTTTTTTCAGCAACTATAGACACAAATCGGGCAGACGTTTTGGATAACTTTTTCAAAAATATCCGGATATTTTAATTGTTATCTTTGAGGTCTGTATAACACCTACTTAATATGACAATTGCAATAGGATCCGATCACGCAGGTTATGAGTTGAAAGCATTTCTACAGAAGGCGCTGAGTGGTTCTGATATCGAATTTAAGGATTTTGGTACCCATAGTTCAAGTAGTGTAGATTACCCGGATTTTGCACATCCGGTTTCCAACGCGGTTGAACAAAATGAAGTGGATTTCGGCGTTGTAATATGCGGTAGTGCCAATGGTGTGGCTATGGCCGCAAATAAACATGCCGGCATTCGTTGTGCCCTTTGTTGGAATGATGAAGTTGCAGCGCTGGCCCGTCAGCATAACAATGCCAATGTAATTGCGCTGCCGGCCCGTTTCGTTGCGAATGAGGAGGCGTTGAGTATGGTAAAAATATTTATTAAAACCCCGTTTGAAGGCGGTCGCCACCAGGGAAGGGTCGAAAAAATCTGAAAATGAGATTATTGTTACTGTTGCTGGTTTTACCACTGGCCGGATTCTGTTCTGAAAATGGCGGAGATAGTTTGAGAAGCAGGTATTCTGAACAAATCAGCCTGGATTCTCTCCGACATCACCTGAATTTTATTGCGTCCGATGCTTTTGAAGGCAGAGAAACCGGAAAGCCCGGACAGAAAATGACGGCCGAATATCTGGCGGATCACTTTAATGGATATGGTCTTACATCGGTTGCAGATAGCGGTTATTTTCAACGGTTTTATCTCTCTGAAACCGGCATTGAAAAAGCTTCAGTTACGGTTGCCGGATCTGAACTTGAATTTATCGAGGACTATTATTTTTTCGGAGCCCTGGTATCAAATGGTAAAAGACAGTTCAATCAGATTCAGTTTTTGGGATACGGTATCGATGACTCTTTGTACAGCGATTACCGCAACGCCGGAGAAGTAATCGAGAACATTGTAATTTGGGAAGAAGAACCTGTGAATCGGAAAGGAGCCTTTTTGTTGAGTGGCAATGATTACAATTCAGAATGGAGCAAGGATTTTAGCATAAAACTTAAGACCGCCAAAAAGCACGGAGTTAAGAATCTGTTCATTGTGAATGATGATTTTGATGATATGGTAATTCGTTTATCCTATTATCTCACTATGCCACGGGTTAGCTTGTGGAAGGAAGATGTAAAGGATCCTAAATTGGCGGTGTATTATATTTCGGAAAAAACAGCCCGACAGTTGCTTGGTAAAGATTATAAACCTGCCAAAATTAAACAACGGATCGGTAACGGTAAGGACAATACATCTTTTATTGTTGATCAGCATATTACTATTGATATTGTAAAGAAATCGTCAAAGATCGCAACCGAAAACGTTCTCGGAATTATCGAAGGCAGTGATAAAAAAGATGAATATCTGGTTATTACTGCACATTATGACCACCTGGGTGTTCAGAATGGTGAAATCTATAACGGTGCTGATGATGATGGAAGTGGAACAGTGGCTTTGCTTGAGATTGCACGCGCATTTGGTAAGGCTAAAAGTGAAGGACACGGACCTTCTCGTTCGGTGTTGATAATGGCCGTTTCGGGTGAGGAAAAGGGGTTATTGGGTTCCGAATATTATACATCAAATCCAATAGTTCCGCTGGATGCTACAGTAGCCAATTTGAATATTGATATGATCGGTCGGAATGATGCTGCCTATGATCCGGATAGTGAATACATTTATCTTATCGGATCCGACAGACTCAGCTCAACGCTGCACAATCTTAGCGAAACGGTAAATCAGGAATGCTGCAGAATTGAATTGGATTATACCTACAATGATCCCAACGATCCCAACCGGTTCTACTATCGTTCTGACCATTACAACTTTGTTAAGAACGGCATTCCGGCAATTTTCTATTTCAGTGGTGTACACGAAGATTACCACCAGCCTACTGATACTGCGGATAAAATTCAGTATGGTAAAATGACTTCCGTTGTTCAATTGATATTTGAAACGGCCTGGGAAATTGCCAATACTCCTTTAACCATTGAAGTTGACGTAGAGGATGATGCTGAATTATTCCGCCAATAAATCTGTGATAAACAGGTTTATTTCCTTTCGGTAATTTTCGTAATAGCTTCCTGTTCCCGGACCGGTAAAGCCCGAATGTACCTTTCTAACTTGTGCTTTTTTGTCGACAATTATCGTCGTGGGATAGGCATGGATTTCCCCAAGTGATGGAAAGATTGCTGATGCTGCTGATTTACTTGCTTTGCCACCGTAATACGGAATAAAAGGTATTTCCAGGGCCAAAAAAACACGTTCAACGGACTTGCGGGCATTTTCAGGATCTTTGTGTTTTTCAAAAGCTAAAGGGATTACGTGGAAACCGGGGTGATTGAAGTTTTGATGCAAATCCCGGTACATTTCCAGTTCATCGTGACAGTTTCTACACCAGCTGCCGAATATTGAAACTACGGTGACCTTATCAATGAAACTATTGGCTTCAAAAAGTACTGTGTCACCGTTAAAGTTCCGGACGCTGAATGTAAATTGCCTGTTTGGATAAAAGGTCGTCAGGGAATCCAAGTCAGAAAGAACTTTTTCATCAGACTCTTTTCCAAACCAATATCGGGGAGGATTGGCTTTGGAATAAAAAGTACCGTTCATAATTTGTTCCCCTGAAAT
>CALDPJ010000320.1 GCA_937911795.1 uncultured Flavobacteriales bacterium
GGTCCTTTTGTCGTATGACCCTCGATTTATCGGGGTTTCCAAGACAAAAGGACAAGAAAAAGAGAAACGAAGCAAATCTCTTTCAATTAATTATACAGAGAAATGCGAAATCAGTTCAATCGGCACGGCTAAATAAAATCAGTTGGCCCGGATCGCCTCCACCGGATCCAACCGGCTCGCCATCCACGCCGGAATAAGACCCGAAATCAATCCAATCACCACCGAAAGCCCCAACCCAATCGCGATATTTCCGAGCGAAAGCACTACCTGCATATCGAGCGCCGCACTCGCTATCAGCGTACCGATGTAAATGATAAAAAGGCCGATTCCGCCGCCAAACAAACTCAGAATAATGGCCTCGGCCAGAAATTGTGTCAGGATAAAATTATTCCGCGCACCAAGTGATTTCTGAATACCAATTTGTGAAGTCCGCTCCTTTACCGACACAAACATGATGTTTGAAATACTGAACCCTCCCACCACAATCGAAAAACCACCAATCACCCAACCGATGGTATTGATGAATCCTATCAGCTCGTCAATCAGGCTGTTGATCATATCGGGTTCAATCACCGCAAAACTTTTCTCTTCCGTAGGTCGCTGACGGCGCAGATTACGCATGGTAGAAGTAAGTTCATCCTTCAACTGTGCATTGGTCACGCCGGGTGCCGCCTTGATGAGCAGTTGCGCACCGTTCAGATTGGTGGGATCAACCATCATCGTTCCGAACCGGGCCGGAATCACCGCAGCATTATCGAAACCCGAGCCGAGAATGTTCTCACCCTCCTCTTCAAAAACGCCGATTACCATGGCCTTTTTCCCCCCGATTTTTACATCGCGGTCCAGCGCAGATCCTGAAGGAAATAATTTTTGGGCGATAACCGCACCCAGAATTACTATCGGCTTTCCGGATGCAGATTCCATTTCAGAAAAATATCTTCCCTGTGCTATTTTCAGATTGATCACCTGATCAAACGGATGGGTAACCATTGCAATCCCCACGTCTTCAACAAAGAAATTTCCGCGCTCGATGGTTTTCGTAATATTTGCCTGCCAGGATACATCTGCAGCCATCGTCAATCGTTCGCGCAGTTGAGCAGCCTCCGACATTTTCGGCTCTGGTCGCTGCCAGTATTTCCACCACGCGTATTCTTCGTCGCCTTCTTCGGGTGCCATAGGCCATTTCTGCACGAAAATCACATTGTCGCCCAGCTCCTCGATACTCGAACGCATATCGTTCTCCAGCGTGTCCACCAGCGTAAATACCGAGATGATCGCGAAAATTCCGATGGTGATTCCGAGCAATGAAAGCACGGTTCGCAGACGGTTTACAACCAGTGCATTTACCGCAAACGAAACGCTTTCGGCAAAAAGTCTGAGGTATAGAAAAATCAGCGACACCCTTTGGAGTTTGAACATCAAATGTACAAGCCTTTGGCGACAAACAACGGTCGAAATCGGATAAACGGCTGCATTGCTTTTCGGCTGCTTTTAAACAAAAAAGGCTACTTATCAACAGCGCTTAAAATAGCACCCTTCAGGGAATGATAAATGGCGTCAAACTTCGTAAAATTGTACCAGCAAATAATCCCCCAAAAGCCCTGCAAAATTTGAAAAAGATTGAATCTGCATTAATCTCTGTTTTTGATAAAACCGGACTCGAATCCATTGCGCGTCAATTGCATGAAAACGGCGTGAAGATCATCAGCACCGGAGGAACCCAGTCGTTTATCGAATCGCTGAACATTCCGGTGATTCCCGTCGAGCAGCTCACAGGCTACCCTTCCATTCTCGGTGGACGTGTAAAAACCCTTCACCCGAAAATTTTTGGTGGGATTTTGGGCCGCAGCACTGTAAATCTGGATCAGGAGGAGATGGAGCATTATGAAATTACCGGAATCGACCTGGTGATTGTGGATCTCTACCCTTTTGAAGAAACCGTTGCCGAAGGCGGAACACACGCCGAAATCATTGAAAAAATTGACATCGGAGGAATTTCCCTGATCCGGGCAGCGGCAAAAAACTACAACGATGTAGTAGTCATTTCATCCAGAAAACAATACGGTCATTTGCTGGAACTGCTGACTACCGAAGGAGGGATTTCGGCTGCCGAAAAGGCGAAATTTGCAGCCCATGCTTTTCACATCTCCTCGGCATATGATTCGGCCATTTTCAACTACCTGCAGGGAGAAGACGATGCCGTTTTCAAACTCAGTCTCGACGTTGCCAATCCTCTCCGCTACGGAGAAAACCCGCATCAGAAAGGAACTTTTTACGGAAATATCGAGGACGTTTTTGAACAACTCAGCGGAAAGCAGCTCAGCTACAACAACCTGCTCGACATCGATGCTGCGGTTTGTCTGATGTCAGAATTTCAGGAGGATGACCCTACTTTTGCCATTCTCAAGCACAACAATGCCTGCGGACTGGCCACTCGCCCCACATTGGCCGAAGCCTACAACGATGCCCTCGCCGCCGATCCGGTTTCAGCCTTCGGTGGCATCCTCATCAGCAACCGACCCGTTGATGAAGCTACGGCCAAACTCATTCACTCCTTGTTCTGCGAGGTGGTGATTGCACCCGGATTCGAACCCGCAGCAAAAGAATTGCTCGGCAGCAAAAAGAACCGGATTCTGCTGAAACAAAATAAATTTGATCTGCCCGTCAAACAATTCCGCTCCATCCTCAACGGAGCACTGATGCAGGACCGCGACACATCCACCGAAACACCAGAGCACTTCGAAGTAAGCACCACTCTGGCCCCCGACGTTTCGCAACAGGCCGACCTCGCTTTTGCGAATAAAATTGCCAAACACACCAAGTCAAACACGATAGTGCTGGCAAAAAACCGCCAGTTGCTGGCCAGCGGAACCGGGCAAACCTCGCGCGTGGATGCATTGCGGCAAGCCATTCACAAAGCCAACAGCTTTGGTCTGGATTTAAAAAACTCGGTAATGGCTTCGGATGCTTTTTTCCCTTTTCCGGATTGTGTTGAAATTGCCCGCGACGCAGGAATCGTGTCGGTGATTCAACCCGGAGGATCGATAAAAGATCAGCTTTCTGTGGATTATTGTAACCAACACGGGCTGTCGATGGTATTTACAGGAGTGCGGCATTTCAAGCATTGACAAGCGATTGTCAGGAATTCAACAATCAACTGGTAACAAGCTGTTGTGAGATTAAATGCGGACGAATGCAATAAATATTAATTTAGGAACTTCTCAATACCGGAAAAACGATGGGTTTATTTAACTTTTTTACACAGGAAATTGCCATTGACCTGGGTACCGCAAATACCCTGATCATCTACAACGACAAGGTGGTTGTGGATGAACCATCAATTGTAGCAAAAGACCGTGCAACCGATAAGGTAATTGCCATCGGGCGACAAGCTCAGCAGATGCACGGCAAAACCCATGAAAACATCAAGACGATCCGTCCGCTGAAGGATGGTGTGATTGCCGATTTCCAGGCCGCCGAAGCAATGATCCGCGGAATGATCAAAATGATTAAGCCCGGAAGACAATTGTTTACCCCTTCGCTGCGGATGGTAATTTGTATTCCTTCGGGAATTACAGAAGTAGAAAAACGAGCCGTTCGCGACTCTGCCGAACACGCCGGGGCAAAAGAGGTATACCTGATTCACGAACCCATGGCTGCGGCAATCGGTATCGGGATCGACGTGGAAGAACCGGTTGGAAACATGATCATCGACATAGGAGGTGGTACTTCCGAAATTGCGGTCATCGCGCTGGGTGGAATCGTGTGTGATAAAAATATCCGCGTTGCGGGAGATGAATTTACACAAGACATAGAAGAATACATGCGCCGCCAGCACAACATCCTCATCGGTGAGCGCACAGCCGAACAGATTAAAATTGAAGTCGGATCGGCGTTGCCCGAACTCGATGATCCACCGGAAGATTTTGCGGTTCGCGGACGCGACCTGATGACGGGAATTCCGAAAGAAATTCACGTTTCCTACACAGAAATTGCCCACGCGCTGGACAAATCGATTTCAAAAATCGAGGAGGCCATCCACAGCGCACTGGAAATGACTCCACCCGAGCTTTCTGCAGACATCTACCGCACCGGAATCTACCTGGCTGGCGGAGGTTCCTTACTGCGCGGTCTCGACAAACGACTTTCGATGCGCACCAAACTGCCGGTGCACATTGCTGAAGACCCGTTGAGAGCGGTAGCCCGCGGAACCGGCATCGCCCTCAAAAACATCGATCGATTTAAATTCCTGATCAGAGACTAATTCACCAAAAAACCATTGCCCGCGAGAAATTGAGCTTCAATGCGAAATCTGATACAATTCATCCTGCGTTTTAAAGATTTCTTCCTGTTTTTAACGCTGCAGGTGTTCGCTTTCTATTTTCTTTTTACCGGCAATATTTATCACAACGCGGTCTTTACCAGCTCGTCCAACAGCTTCATTGCGTCGATGTTCGACGTGCGCAACAATTTTAACGAGTACCTCAAACTCAAACAAAACAACGAATACATCGCCAGCGAAAATGCGCGGCTGCTCGACCGGCAGCGCAGCTCCTACCGCCGGGTAGACCACGAATACGTACTCGTGGAAGATACCCTCATGATGTTGCAGTACCGCTACATCCCCGCAAAAGTGATCAACTCCAGCTCCAACCGGCAAAAAAATTACCTGACCATCAACCGCGGAATGGTGGATGGTATTGCGCCCAACCAGGGAGTGGTAACAGAACGCGGCGTTGTGGGAATCGTGCGGAATGCATCGCGGCATTTTGCGACAATCATTCCGATCATTAACGTTTCGTTCGAGCTCAGCGTGGAAACCAAAAACAGTCATTATTTCGGACTCGTGCGGTGGGATGGAAAGGATCCGATGTTCGCGCGCGTAGATGACATGGCTACACATGCAAAGGTGGAAGTTGGTGACACCGTTGTTACACGCGGATCGTCGGCCATTTTTCCTCCTGGCGTTCCGGTCGGAACCATTTCGCACATCGAGGATGTTCCGGGCAGTAACTTCCACGAAATAACAATTAAACTCATCACTTCATACAACAATCTGAACTACGTATATATCATCCGCAATATTTTACAACAGGAGCAGTTAGAGCTCGAGAACCAGCAGTAGAAATGTCCCTGATTTTAACAAATATCTTCCGGTTTGTAGTGCTGATTCTCTTTCAGGGTCTCATTCTGAATCAGGTGACGCTTCTGGGCGGACAAATGCTGCCGATGCTCTATGTACTGGCTATTCTTATGCTGCCCATTGAAACACCGCCGTGGCTGGTATTGATCATTTCTTTCGTCGCCGGAGCCTGTATTGATGTTTTCAGCAACACCCTCGGAATGCATATTTCTGCCAGCCTGTTGCTCGGCTTTCTACGCGGCCGGATTCTGCCTTTGCTGGCTCCCCGCGAAGGCTACGAAATGGGTGTTCAGCCAAGGATCGATTCGCTTGGCTTAACATGGTTTGTTTCCTATGCCGGAATACTGATACTGGCGCACCATTTCTGGTTGTTCTTCCTGGAGATTTTCCGGTTCACACAATTCTTCTCTACCCTGTTGCGCGTGCTGCTCAGCTCGGCATTTACGCTGGTACTGGCCATTATGGTGCAATACCTTTTCTACCACAAACGGAGGCTTTAAATGGAATTCGGCGAACGCAAATATGTAATCGGTGCCATCATACTGGTAGTCGGTTTGATTTTCACCATACGGTTGTTTTACATTCAGGTGATCGATGAACAATGGGTGGCCAAAGGAGCCAACATTTCCGAACGTAAAGTGGTGCTCTATCCCGCTCGCGGTTTGATTTACGACCGCAACGGTAAATTGCTCGTCGGAAATACAGCTGTTTATGACCTGATGGTAATCCCAAAGGACATCAATGACCTGGACACCAATTTATTCTGCCGAACCGTTGGTATCACCAGAGAACAATTTGAACAGAAAATGGAAGCTGCTTCCACCTACTCGCGGTATAAGCCTTCGGTTTTCGAAAAACAGATTCCTGCCCACGAATACGGGAGAATCGCAGAACACATGTACCAGTTCAGCGGGTTTTACAGCCAGTCGCGTACGCTACGCAGCTATCCCGACAGCGTCGCAGCGCATGTGCTTGGGTACGTCAGCGAAGTCAATCAGAAGAATATCGATCAGGATAAATACTACCGGTCAGGAGATTATATTGGTGCAAATGGTGTGGAGAGTATCTACGAAAAAGCGCTGCGCGGAAAGCGTGGTTCGCGGCTGGTGGTGGTGGATGTGCACAACCGGGTGCAGGGTAGCTATCAGAACGGCCAGTACGATACGCTCGCTTTTTCCGGAAAAGATCTGGTCTCATCGCTCGATCTGGAATTGCAGAAATACGGCGAACAGCTCATGAACCATAAACGCGGAAGCATCGTGGCCATCGAGCCCTCTACCGGTGAAATTCTGTGTATGGTTTCAAATCCGGGATACGATCCTAATCTACTCGTAGGCCGCGTGCGATCTGCCAATTATCAGAAACTTGCGAAGGATACACTCAAACCTTTGTTCAACCGGGCAGTCATGGCATCGTATCCCCCGGGCTCCACTTTTAAACTGATCAACGCGCTTATCGGGTTAGAGGAAAAAACCATCACTACCAGTTCTCACTTTACTTGTAACATGGGTTACTACTTTGGAAACAGACGTCTGGGTTGCCACAGCCACCGTTCGAACACCGGGTTTCATTACTCCATTGAGACTTCCTGCAATGCTTATTACTGTTATGTTTTTAAAGGTATTATCGACAAATATCCGAACGCCGAAACCGGTTATCAGAAATGGCGGAATTACGTAACTGAGTTCGGTCTTGGCAGAAAACTCGGCATCGACATCACCAGTGAAGTAAATGGTTTTGTGCCGCCAACGACCTATTACGACAAATTTTACGGCCAGCACCGCTGGAAACCACATACCATTATTTCGCTCTCTATCGGTCAGGGAGAGCTCGGAGTAACGCCCCTCCAGATGGCCAACATGACGGCCACCATTGCCAACCGAGGCTGGTACTATACTCCACACGTCATAAAAGCAATTGACAGCGAACCACTCAGCGATTCTACCTACACCCAAAAACACTACACCAATATTGATTCCGAATGGTACGAAGAGGTAGTCGAGGGAATGTATCGGGTTATTGAGCAAGGCACCGGACGGGGAGCTAAATACGGTGATATAGAAATGTGCGGAAAAACCGGAACTGCGCAGAATCCACACGGAAAAGATCACTCCATATTCATCGCATTTGCGCCAAAAGATAACCCGAAGATTGCGGTTGCCGTAACCGTAGAGAACGTCGGTTTCGGAAGTACCTGGGCCGCGCCGATCACCAGCCTGATCATCGAAAAATACCTCACCGATACCATTTCAAGGCCCGATATGGAAAAACGTATGATAGAAGCTGACTTGCTGAAGAACCAATAATGCGCGCTCAGAAAAACATATGGTCGGAAGTGGATTGGGTAGCGGTATTTCTCTACCTGATTCTGGTTACCATTGGCTGGATAAATATTTATGCAGCCAGCTACACTCCCGAACATTCCAACATCTTTGATTCTTCTCAGGAGTACGGAAAGCAATTTATCTGGATCTGTACTGCCGTAGTTCTGGGCATGACGATTATGCTCATTGAAGGCGATTTTTTCAGGAAAACATCTTTTCTGCTCTACGGGGTGGTGATGCTGCTGCTGGTGGCGGTATTGATTTTCGGTAAAGAGGTAAACGGTGCCAAAGCATGGTTTGGCTTCGGAAGTTTCGGGATCCAGCCTTCTGAATTCTCGAAATTCGCGATTTCGCTGGCCCTGGCGACCTACCTGGGTAAAACCAACCGCAAGTTTCAGAGTTTGCAAACCAAATCTATTGTGGCTGGTCTCATCGCATTGCCGGCCATGCTCATTCTGTTGCAGCCCGACACCGGAACGGTTCTGGTGTATTCTGCATTTGTACTGGTTCTGTACCGCGAAGGATTGTCTGGAAATATTCTGCTGTTTGCGACCATTGCAGCGGCATTGTCTGTACTGGCATTGCTGTTTAAGGAAACGACAATTCTGATTCCGTTTACCGCTGAAGAAATAACAGGACAATATATTTTAATGGGACTCATCATCGTCATCGGGCTGTTGTCGGTAATGATTGTCCGGAATTTTGTGCTGCCGCGATTCCGTAAAAAAGCCTATTGGTTTCTGGCCACAGCCTGCGTGGGAAGTATTTTGCTTATTGGTTCCCTGGATTATGTGGTAGACAACGTACTGGAGCCGCATCAAAGCACACGGATCAAGATTCTGCTTGGTTTAACCGAAGATCCACTTGGCGCGGGATACAATGTAAACCAAAGCAAAACTGCCATCGGTTCGGGTGGTTTTACCGGCAAGGGATTTCTTAATGGCACGTTGACGAAGTACAAGTACGTACCGATGCAAAGCACCGACTTTATCTTTTGCACCATTGGTGAAGAATGGGGATTTCTGGGGACTTCTGCCGTGGTCATACTCTTCGTTGTGCTGATCCTGCGGCTCATCTTCCTCGCCGAACGGCAACGATCTAAATTTACGCGCATATACGGCTACTGCGTGGCCAGTATTCTGTTCATCCACCTGCTCATCAATATCGGGATGGCCATCGGTTTGGCGCCGGTTGTGGGCATTCCCCTGCCATTTATCAGCTATGGCGGATCGTCGCTCTGGGGATTCACCATCCTCGTATTCATCTTCCTGAAACTGGATTCCGAACGACTCTATGCACTCGGAAATTAATTAAGACGACTTCAGTCCAAAAAAAAGACCGCTACAGGAGCGGTCTTTCAATTCTTTATTGCTGAAACGAACGATTAATAAAACTTAGATCGTTCGTCTTTAACATCCGCCTTTTCCTTAAGTGCCTCGTATGCCGCACCGGGTGCACGTGAGCTCATGCGTGATGCAATTGATTGCCGTTCGGAGTTATATTCCTCCACCTGCATCGGTTCAACGATATTTTCTACCTGAACCACATAAACGCCGCGATTGCCCTTCAACGGGAAGGACATCTGGCCACTTTCAAGCGTGAGTGCTTTGGCCACCACCTCTGGTTCCTGTGAACCCTGAAGCGATGGATTTGCAAACGAAACCGAACTGGCTGAATTTACCTGAACGGCAAGCGCGTCGGCCAATTCCTGAAGACTGGATTTGCCTTCCATTTGCGCCTGAAGTTCCTCAGCTTTCAGATCACGGATCACCTCTGCTTCTACAATATCCCGCACATCTTCGAATGGAGCGGTACCTT
>CALDPJ010000321.1 GCA_937911795.1 uncultured Flavobacteriales bacterium
CGCACAGGCATCATTACATATTTCCCATTTGTGGTAGTTGATGGCTGAAAACTCGGTATAATTGGTGACGCGAATAGGGTATAAATGACAGGAAATAGGTTTTTTCCATGAAATTAAACCTTGGTTATACGCCTCCTCTATGGCACACAGTGCTACGTTTTTATCATCATAAATTACGTAAGCACAATCAGCACCATCAAGTAGAGGCGTTTCCAGATCGCCATACTCCGATATTATGGAAGTACCCTGAGCCTCAATCGCATCAATGCTTACCTGCCGTAAAAAGGGTTTTACTTTAGGATAGATATCTTGCAGGATTCTAGTTTCTTCCTCTTCCAAAGGTGCGCCTGCATCACCATCAACACAACAGGCACCTTTACAGGCAGACAAGTTGCAAACAAATTCCTTTTTAATAATGTCTTCTGAAACGATGGTTTTCCCTAATTGGAACATAATAAACAATGAAAATGAAAGTGCAAAAATAAATAACTTTAAAGTTATTAGACTGTAAGTTATGTTATTATTAACGACCTTTGTACTAATTTTTAAATTGCAAACGTATGGTGTTTGACCTTAAGGAAATATTTACGGGATTTCCATTCTCAACTCCTCTACTACTTTGGCCGAATTTCCAATGAAAATTTTGTCATCCATCATAAAAACCGGCCGTTTCAAAAATGTGTACTCCTGTAATATAAGCGATCTGTAGTCGCTTTCCTGCAGGTTTTTATCTGCCAGTCCCATTGATTTATATTTCATGGCCCGTCGGCTGAAAAGCGCTTCGTATGTACCGGCGAGGTCTTTCATTGCATCGAGCTGTTGTGGGGTTATCGGCGAATTCTTTATGTCCTGCTTTTCAAAACCATCGAGCGGCAGTTGTTTCATAATTCGCACACAGGTAGAGCAAGTGGAAAGAAAATATACTTTTTTCATGATCGGAAATCGTGTAATTTTTAAAACCTTTAGCCACCAAAAAAAATTGAGGGGAAATTGACCGCCAAAGAAAGTGATATTACCGAAAAACTGGGTCTGAAAAAAATCATGATTCCGGTGATCATCGGCCTTAGTGTCGCCACCTATTTGCTTTTCAGTAATTTAAATGAAGTTCGTTTCGAAGAAGCTACTTCCGGAGTTGGGGAGTACGAATGGATAGATGCAAACAATGACAATGTTCTCAATCTGGATGACCCGGATGAGTTTGTTGAGCAACCCGGCGGGAAATACGTAAAAGTCACCTATAAAGATGTGTTGGGCAACATCTCCTGGACCTGGCATTCGGCCTTCTGGTTTTTGATGGCATTGATCTGCGTGGCAGCACGAGATCTTGGATATATGTACCGCATCCGGGTACTGACGGATAAAGCCCTTTCCTGGAGGAAGTCCTTCGACACGATCATGCTCTGGGAATTCGCCTCTGCCCTAACGCCTTCCATTGTTGGCGGTTCGGGGATTGCGCTGTTTATCCTGAACCGCGAAGGAATCAAAATGGGTAAAAGCACCGCGGTAGTCATGGTAACGGCCCTGATGGATGAACTTTTCTACATCACCATGGTTCCAATGGTTTTGCTGATAATTGGTACCGGCCAGTTGTTTCCGGTGAGTATGGAAAAGGAAATTTTCGGAATGACCTTCGGCACACAAGGGATTTTCTGGTTGGGCTATTCATTTATCGTCTTCCTTACAACCGTAATAGCACTCGCTATATTCTTCCGGCCAAGGTTGTTTAAATATGTCCTGTTACAAATCTTCAGGCTCCCGTTTTTAAAGCGCTGGCGATACGACATCATTGCACTCGGAAACGACATCATCATCACCTCGAGAGAGTTAAAAGGAAAAAATAAACGCTTTTGGGTTCAGGTGATTGCTTCCACTTATTTTAGTTGGACTGCCCGGTTTATTGTCGTGAATATGTTGATTATGGCGGTAGTTTCGGTAGACGATCACTTGCTGCTTTACGGCCGGCAACTGGTGATGTGGGTGATTATGCTCATTAGTCCGACTCCGGGAAGCAGCGGACTGGCAGAATTTGCATTCACCGGATTTCTCGCAGATTTCATTCCGTTGGGTCTGGCAGGAGGATTGGCTTTCATCTGGCGGATCGTTACCTACTACATCTACATTTTTATCGGAGCAGTTGTATTGCCCAGGTGGATGCGCAGAACGCGGATTGAACTCGCCCGAAGAAAATCACAGGCCAGAGCACCACAATTTTAGTTTGTACTTTAGTAGTGCATTCCAAAATCACATCAATCCCATGAAATTCGGAACCAAAACCATACACGCCGGGGTAACTCCCGATACCGCTACAGGAGCCATTATGACTCCGATTTATCAAACTTCTACCTATGTTCAGACCCGTCCCGGAGAACACAAGGGGTTCGAGTATTCCCGCACCCAAAACCCCACGCGTCAGGCGCTGGAAAACAGTTTGGCAGCGCTGGAAAATGGTAAGTATGGTCTGTGTTTCGGTTCAGGACTGGCATCGATAGATGCAGTTATCAAAACGCTTCGCCCCGGAGATGAAGTCATTTCTATCAATGATTTATATGGCGGAACCTACCGCCTCTTCGATAAAATCTTCGCGCCATTCGGCATAAAGTTTCATTTTGCTCCGATGGCCGATACCAAAGAAGTCGAGTCCCTGGTAAACGACAAAACGAAGCTCATCTGGGTGGAAACACCAACCAATCCGATGATGAATATTGTGGACATTGCCGCAATGGCAGAAGTCGCGCACAAAAACAATTGTTTATTGGCGGTTGACAATACTTTCGCTACTCCATATCTGCAAAATCCGCTTGATCTGGGTGCTGACATCGTGATGCACAGTGTTACCAAATTTCTCGGAGGTCACTCGGATGTGGTGATGGGTGCATTGGTTTGTAATGATGATGCTCTTGCAGAGAAATTATACTTCATTCAAAACAGCAGTGGAGCCGTTCCCGGCCCACAGGATTGTTTTCTGGTTTTGCGCGGATTAAAAACACTGCACCTCCGGGTTCAACGACATTCTGAAAACGGCAGAAAAGTAGCCGAAATGCTTCAGGGGCATCCGAAAGTAAAAAATGTTTACTGGCCGGGGTTAAAGGGCCATCCGAATCACGGGGTAGCCATAAAACAAATGCGGGATTTTGGGGGAATGATTTCATTTGACCTTTATGACGACACGCAAGAAGCGGCATTTGCTATTCTCGAAAAAACTGAACTCTTCGCACTGGCTGAATCGTTGGGGGGTGTAGAGTCATTAATTGGTCACCCGGCTTCCATGACCCATGCTGCTATACCACGAGAGGAGCGATTGAAAACCGGCGTAGTGGATAGTTTAATCCGGCTCAGTGTGGGTGTAGAAGACATTGAGGACCTGTTGGACGAATTGCGATCTTGCCTGGGTTAAACTAACATTCCAATATTAGACTCGAAACTCTGTTGCAGGCGGCACAGTTTAGCCCTACTTTTGTATTTCACCTGCAAAATTGATTTTCAGAATGATTAGAATTCTCTTGGTATTATTATTCCTTGTTTTCAGCGTATTTTTCGCGTCGGCGCAAATATCTCATCATCATGACGATGACGGTCATGCCTCTAAATATTGTAGTACGAATGAAGTGCTCCGGGAGCTTCTTGAAAAGAACCCCGAAATTGAGCCATTAATCGAACAGGCAGAATCACGGTTGGAGGAATTCACCGCCAATTACACTGCTGATGAGCGATCAGGTAGTAATTATATCATCCCGGTTGTTTTCCATATCATTCATGCCAGTGGAACGGAGAATATTTCAGACGCACAAATAAACGATGCAATTGAGGTTATGACGAAGGATTTTACAATGGCGAACGAAGATATATCTGCCGTTGTCTCTGAATTTGAATCGTTGGTTGCCAATGTGGGCGTTGAATTTCGTCTTGCGCGGCTTGATCCGCAAGGAAATTGCACCAATGGTATCGTTCGCGTTGTGTCGAATACCACTTTTTCAGGCGGAGAAAATCTGAAAAATGTATCTCCGGGGTGGCCCCGCAGCAACTATTTAAATATTTGGGTTGCTGCTGATCTGAGCAGTGGCGCCGCAGGTTATACCTACACACCCGGAAGTGTCGATGGACCATGGGGAT
>CALDPJ010000322.1 GCA_937911795.1 uncultured Flavobacteriales bacterium
AGTTACAGCCTCTGAAGAAAATATTTTTACGGCAACGGAAAAAAAAATTAATCGAGCTTCAGCACGGTAAGAAATGCCTCCTGCGGAACCTCTACGTTTCCGACCTGGCGCATTCTTTTCTTCCCCTTTTTCTGTTTCTCGAGCAGCTTTCGTTTTCGGGTGATGTCACCACCGTAGCATTTTGCCGTAACATCTTTTCGCAATGCCCGCACCGTTTCCCGTGCAATTACTTTGGTGCCGATACCAGCCTGAATGGCGATTTCGAATTGCTGTCGGGGAATCAGTTCACGCATTTTCAGGCAGATTCTTTTTCCGAGATCAAACGCGTTATCCCGGTGAATGAGCGCAGAAAGTGCATCCACCTGATCGCCATTGAGCATGATGTCGAGCTTTACGAGGTGCGATACTTTATTCCCGATCGGGAAATAGTCAAACGATGCATATCCGCGGGAAACCGTTTTGAGCTTGTCATAGAAGTCGAAAACAATTTCACCGAGCGGCATTTCAAATGTCAATTCAACACGGTCCGAAGTGAGGTATACCTGATTTTTGAGTTCACCGCGCTTCATAATGCACAAGGTCATGATCGCCCCGGTATACTCAGATTTGGTAATGATCTGGGCTTTGATGTATGGTTCTTCTACATCCTCGATGTAATTCGGCTCCGGCAGATCTGAGGGATTGTTGATGACCAGCGTTTCTCCTTTTTTGGTGTGACACACATAAGATACGTTTGGAACAGTGGTGATCACGGTCATATCGAATTCTCGTTCGAGCCGCTCCTGAACAATTTCCATGTGGAGCATTCCAAGAAATCCACAGCGGAAACCAAAACCAAGGGCTGCTGAAGATTCCGGCTCAAAGACAAGAGAAGCATCGTTCAATTGCAGTTTTTCGAGGGCTGCGCGGAGGTCTTCAAATTCGTCAGTATCAACGGGGTAAATTCCGGCGAATACCATCGGTTTCACATCTTCGAATCCTTTTACTGCAGCGGCACAAGGACGGTCAACGTCTGTAATGGTGTCTCCGACTTTGATATTGGCAGCGCTTTTTATGCCTGAAATAATGTAACCTACATTTCCGGTGCGGACTTCGGGTTTGGGTACCGGTGATAATTTCAGAATTCCTACTTCGTCGGCTTCGTATTGCTTACCGGTGTTGAAAAATTTCACGCGGGTACCTTTTTTCATAACCCCATTGAGAACACGGTAGTAGGCGATAACACCGCGAAACGGATTGTAGACCGAATCAAAAATCATGGCTTGTAGAGGCGCGTCGGGATCGCCGGTTGGAGCCGGAACCCGATCGATTACCGCTTTGAGAATGGCATCTACACCCAGACCGGTTTTTCCGCTCGCCGGGATAATATCCTCTGCCGAACAGCCAATCAATTCAATGATCTGGTCGGTGACTTCTTCTGCCATGGCGCTGTCGAGGTCCATTTTGTTGAGGATCGGAATTATTTCCAGATCGTGCTCGAGTGCGAGATAGAGATTGGAAATGGTTTGCGCCTGAATTCCCTGAGTAGCATCAACAATGAGCAACGCACCTTCGCATGCTGCTATGGATCGTGAAACTTCGTACGAAAAATCCACGTGACCGGGCGTGTCGATCAGGTTGAGCACATAAGGCTTTCCTTCGTGGATGTGGTCCATCTGGATGGCGTGGCTTTTTATGGTGATTCCGCGTTCTCTTTCCAGGTCCATGTCATCGAGCGTTTGCTCTTGCATTTCTCTGGCACTGATGGTGTTGGTAGTTTGCAATAATCGATCGGCCAGGGTGCTTTTTCCGTGGTCGATGTGCGCTATAATGCAAAAATTGCGGATGTTCTCCATAGAACTCAAATGGTGTCTGAAATAAAGTGCAAAAATACCCTTTTTTAGTGCTGTAAAGTACAATCCCTAACAGCAATGATGTAATAAAATTAGTAGTTCATAAGTCGATTTTATTAAATTTGTTGCGATGCCCTCGCCAAACCGGCAACTATTTTATCCGGAACAACGTCAATGGGTACATATATCAATCAAACCAAAACATCATGAAAAAGTTAATCATTCTATTAGTTGCAGCTTTTGTTTTACCGGTATTGGCTTCTGCTCAGCAGAGCGACAAAATTCAGCAGGCATATACTCAGGAAGAGATTGATGCTATCGTAGCACAGGATCCCAACGAAATGGCCTTTCTGGAATACATGGCCGACCGTGCTGTGAACCTGCAAACCATGCGCGGAGATATTTCTGCAATGCCTGAAATCAGCGAATTGAATGCATTGAAAAAGAATGCATCCATTCCGGATGTCAATGCTGAGAATTTTAGCGCGGAAACATTCAATCCTTTGGCGTATAATCTGGATCTTGAGAATACCGTGTACCAGTACCGCTTGGGTGATACCGATCAGGTAGTTCAGATTCTTTCGGAGAACCGTACGCGTCATTTGTTTGATTCAGGGCAGTAAAATGGCTTGAGGAATGAACCAGTGCGTTTCGCACAAAATGCATAGTCACCATAAAACCGTTCAAAGCGAAAAGAGGCGGCTTTACCACAGTCAGACCCTTCTGATGGAGAATGAACTGGTTCGTGAATTTTTGAATTGAAAGAGCAGAGGCATGTTGCAGGAGTGCGTCTGCAGAGTTGTTGTAATCAATAGTAATATAAGAAGTTAAGCCGCAAGTAATGAAACCATTTAATTTTCTTTTGCTGGTAATATTTTTCTTTCCAGCATTATTATCTGCACAGTCAGATAAAGTAACTCAAGCATATTCTCCGGCAGAGCTGGAGGAGATGAAGAAGACCAATCCGGATGTGATACATTACCTGAATTATAAAGCAGATCACTGCTACTTTGTTCAGGATCTCTCCGGTAAAAAGGATATATCCGATTTGCCGGACGTTTTACAGTTGAATGAAATTGCCCGAATTAATGCGCCTGAAATGAATGAAACCTCTTTTAAAGAAGAATCATTCAACCCATTATTCTATTCGACCGCCGAGAAAACACCGCAGTATTTCCGGATTGGTGATTCAGGAATACTGCTCAAAATATTGGCTGAAGAAGCTTGTCGAACGGCATTTAAAAAACAGTAGGGAAATATATTCAGGATGAGAGATTTAAAGATAATTCAATTATTTGTCGTTTTACTGGCTATCAGCTTACCTGGTTTTTCACAGGAGGTAAATGTAACCGATGGTGGCTCCTATACCGGTTGTGGAGGGGCGGTTCTTGATACCGGAGGGAATACCGGAGAGTACAGTTCCAATGAAAATATCACATTCACCATTTGTCCCGAAGCACCCGACAGTATTTTAACGCTGTACTTCGTGATATTTTCATTGGGCGAAGGTGATTCAATGTATGTATATCAAGGTGCCGATGCGACTGCTCCGTTACACGGCACGTTCACTGGAAGTGATCTCGGAGCTCAGACCATTACTACCTCAGCAGAGAATGAATCGGGGTGTATTACAATAGTATTCACTTCTGATGAATCTGACAACGGCAATTTTGCCATGGTACTGGATTGTGGTCCGCCTTGTGAGAACCCCGAAGCAGTTATAGATGCCGGAGGAGATAATCCACTTCTGGTTTGTGTAGATGAAGTGCTTACTTTTGATGGTACGGCATCCACATTTGCCCCCGGTACAGCTCTTGAAAGCTACGAGTGGGATTTTGGAGATGGAACTACAGATACCATTTCGGGACTACTGGTCGATCATACGTACGAAAGTCCCGGAGCATACAATGTACAACTGAAACTAAGAGACGATAATGATTGTCCGAGTATTAATCTTCCTCAGATTCAGGTTTTTGTGGGTACTACACCCACGTTCGGAGAAACGGTTGATACCCTGGAAATTTGTCTTGGCCAGGAAGCCTTTATCACTGAATTGATCGGAACCGTAGAAGGAACGCTTTGGAATGGTGAACCTGAAAATCCAATTGGAGGCTATCTCGAAATTCCTGATGACCAGACACAATGTTTTTCCTCAGAAATCACCTTTTCTAATTTCAATTCTACCCAGGTAGTAGAATCGGCCTCTGATATTGAATCGGTTTTTGTAAATATGGAGCATTCCTATATGGGCGATCTGGTGATATCTGTGATCTGCCCCGATGGCTCCCAGGTAGTAATGCACGAACAAGGAGGAACGAATACCTTTCTTGGCGAACCCAATGATCCAGATATTGGTATGCCCATTCAGCCAGGTACAGGATATGATTATTGGTGGGCACCCGATGCACCCAATGGAACCTGGGCAGAAGAATCAACAGGTGTGAATACATTGCCCAGTGGAACTTATTCTTCGGTGCAGCCATTTGATAACCTGATTGGTTGCCCGCTTAACGGGACCTGGACGCTTCAGATTTGTGATCTTTTTGGAATTGATAATGGTGTGGTATTCGACTGGACAGTGTCTTTTGACCCTTCACTGTATCCTGAAATAATCTCCTTTACACCAACGTACGGTGCAGATTGCGACTCATCGTACTGGTCAGGGCCTTTTATTGTAGATTTTATGGATAGCTGTAATGCTATCGGTATTATGCCTGATGCAACAGGTATGTATACCTACACCTACACTGTAACTGATAATCATGGATGTACCTATGAACATAATTCTGTAGTTGTGGTAGATCCGGGCCCACTGGCCGATATCCCCGATCAGGAGGTCTCTTTTTGTGGCCAGCCGGTACAGATTTTTGCAGAGGTATCGAATTTTGATCCTGACGCGGAATATATTTATGAGTGGTCTCCGGCTGAAGGTCTTAGTAATCCTAATGTTGCCAATCCTTTTGTTGTTGATATTTCAGAAGATCAGCAGTATACGGTGTTTGTTTACGAAGTCGGCGAGGACGTATGTGGTTCAGAGGCTACCGTGCTGGTGGAATACATTGTTCCGGTTTTCGGAGAACAGGAAGTGGTTATATGTGAAGACACTCCCTATTTATTGCCTGGTGGTGATTTTGCTTTCGATTCAGGAACTTATGTAGACACAATTCCCAGCGCTGTAACAGGTTGCGACAGTGTTGTTACAACTTATCTGACAGTAAATTCGGTGTATGAATCGGAAGTAAGTGTCACCCTGTGTAACAACGATTCCATTCAGTTACCAGATAACTCCTACGTATTCGAAGATGGTAGCTACACGGTTACGTTAATGTCAGGACTCGGTTGTGATAGCACGATTATTACACATGTTAATACCGTAGTAGTAGATGCAGGTAAATACGATCCTGTATGCCATGGAATAATTGGCCTCTCTGGTTCTTCTACACCCGAATTGCAGGGTTCCCTCTCCTGGTCAGGGCCGGATGAGCTGACTTTCAATTCTCCCAATGATCCAAACAGCCAGGTGACCAGTGAACAAGGTGGATTTTATGTTGTAGAACTCACTGATAATCGCTGTCCTGATGATCCGGCAACAGCTGAGCTGACATTTCTTACTCCACCAGAAGTGATCATTTCACCAATCGACT
>CALDPJ010000323.1 GCA_937911795.1 uncultured Flavobacteriales bacterium
ACTCACCACCGTTTCCGGTGAACTCACCTTGCTCGAACGCGCGTTTTCAGACAAGATGGGAAAACTTTCCAGAAGTATCGCCCGCATCCTTTTTGTGTTTAATACCATTATCATCCTGATTATTTTGGGAGTGGCGGTACTGCTTGTCACGGCCACCTTCACTGCGCTGCAGGAGTCGCGCCGGGAGTTAAAATCCATCAACCGCGGGTTGATCGAGAGCAACAAACAACTCGACAGTTTTATCTACGCATCATCGCACGACCTGAAATCGCCGATCAGCAACCTCGAAGGCCTGCTGCGCATTTTCTCGATCCGTGCCGAAATCAAAGACCCCGAGCAGCAATTGTTGCTCGATAAGATGAAATCTTCGATCGACAACCTCAAACAAACCATCGGCAACATCGAAAACCTGATCCGCATTGACCGGTCTTCTAATGAAGATGTCATCGAAAATAATTTTGAACAGGCACTCAACCATATCCTCGAGCAAAACGAAATGAGTTTTCTGATCGACCACAACGAAATCAGAACCGATTTTAAGGTGAAGAAAATAACCTATTCGAAACTCGCACTCAAAAGCATTATGTACAACATGGTATCGAATGCCGTTAAATACCAGTCGCCCAAGAGAAAACTGCAGCTTTCTGTTTCTACTTATTACACCGCTAAAAAAAGAATCTGTATGGAATTTTCTGACAATGGACTCGGCATCGACCTGGAAAAACACAGCAAACAATTATTCTCCATGTTTAAGCGTTTTCATGCACATGAATCCGGTTCGGGCCTTGGACTCTACTCTGTAAAACAAGTACTTGAAAAAAACGGAGGCGAAATTCAGGTGGAAAGCGAAGTAGACAAAGGCACAACTTTTCGAATTATATTTTAAAAATGACTAACTTTTACGTTTGAAAGTCATCAAGTAAGACCTGTAAAAGAAGGAAAATAAAAAATACTCATGACTAAGAATTTCCACTGCGCGCTGCTGGTTGATGATGATCCGGTCAGCAATTACATCAACAAAATGGTGATAGCAGATATTGAAAAAATAGAACACTCACATGATGCGCTCAACGGCGCTGACGCGCTCCAATTTATTCAGGCTCAGTGCGAATCAGATAACGGAGATGAAAATTTCTGTCCCGACCTGATTCTGCTCGATCTGAATATGCCCGTCATGGACGGATTTGAATTCCTGAAAACCTTTCAGAATTTATCGTTCAGGAACAAGGAAGATGTTAAAATTATCGTGCTTACTTCATCTACCAACCCACAGGATCTGGAGCGTGTTTCGGATTTTAATGTTGCGGGCTACCTCAACAAACCACTCACCCAAGAGAATCTCGACGCCGCGCTCGAAGGCATAGTGTAGCGCATTTGCTGCGGAGCAAACGCTGCATTCTTACCCAAACATTAAAAGTTTTTAATTCTCGTTCGGCACCAGGTCGAAATTGACGAGGTACGGGTCTGCCGGTGCGCCCGACAACAGCGTACACTTATAATTGAACGAAGTGGTGGTGACGCCCGTAACGGTGCAAATGCACGCAATTTCGGGTGCAGGTCCGTCGGTAGCGCAACTAATCGAAACTGAAAAGTCTTCGGTTTCTCCCCAGGTACCGCCCAAACACGGATTACCCGGCTGAGATGTAGAACCTACCCAATAAGAACGAATACGCATTACGGTATTGCCGTTCATCGCGGCGGCAGGAACCTGAAAATTCTGGCTGTTGACCCAACCACCCTGAGACATTCCGAAAGGTTGGTTGGGGATGGTTTCCATAAGACCGACATCCAGAAAATCTCCGTCGGCATTCCAGTCAATAAATGCCTGAACGGCATCG
>CALDPJ010000324.1 GCA_937911795.1 uncultured Flavobacteriales bacterium
CGCACCACCATCCCGAACGAATATCCCACCCGTTGTTCAAGAGTCAGCCGCAGATACTCGTTTTCATCCGCAGCATTTCCGGTGACCTGAATCGTGGCGGTCTGTAAAAAATCACTGGGGATAATCGGCCGGAATGTCAATCCCGCGGTGGTAAATTTATATTCGTTTTGCTGTGCCCGGACTTCACCGAAAGCGCAAAACAACACAGCGATGGCGAATATAAATTTCAATCTATCCACTGATTCTGAGCCTTTGGCCTACTCGCAACACGGTGTTTCTGCGGATTCCATTGTAACGGCAAATGTCATTCAGTGAAACTCCGTAGCGCTCGGCAATCAGGTAAAGATACTCTCCTTTTTTCACCTTGTGGATGGTGGTATTGGAAGTACGGGCTCCGTATCCATGTGGAATTTTATTCAGCACGAGCGTATCGCCAATCAGGCTTCCGTCTGAAAATGAAATCAGATGCTCCGGATTGACCGGGATTCCTCTGAAACGAACTTCGAAATGTAGATGGCTGCCGGACGATCTTCCGGAGCTTCCGCCAAGGCCGATGACATCACCGGCTTCCACATAATCACCAGCCTGAACCTTAAACCGATGGAGGTGTGCGTAAAGCGTTTCCAGTCCATTGTAATGCCGCACCACCACTACTCTGCCGTATCCGCCATACACTTTAGCCACCCGAACCTGGCCGGCAAACGCCGTGTGAACCGGGTCCCATACCTCAAGATCTACATCAATTCCATTGTGTCGCCGTCCGTAGCGCCAGCCGAAATGCGATGTCACCGGTCCGAGATGCGGATGGCTGAAATCACAAAACTGAATGGTATCGCGCAACTTCAGGTGAACCACCGAATCCAGATCAGTCTCAGGAAATTTATACGGATTTGGTCTTTCCGTATCCCAGACGTCGTAAAAACATTGTGCCGGATGTGGTGATGGATGCGCACGATCGGCAGGAAACAAACTCTCTTCAATCCGGCGTTCTTCGAGTACCGAAATGTAGAGGTTGATTTCATTGATCAGCGCGTATGGAACTTTATCGAGACTGAACAGAGAATCGATCATGTCAGCCACCTCATTCCGCGATTTGCGCTCCACAGACCGGATCAACCGGACCTGATTCGTCTCTTCCTTTCCAAGAATTTCGTTGTTCAGCAATGAATCGAGGTAAAGCTGATAGTCCGATTCCTGCCTGGTCAATTCCGTCTTAAGAAATGTACTGTCTCCGTATAAAACCACCGCCGAAGCCGTGTCTTTTTTAGAATTGTTATCTCCTTTTTCGGTGAGAATCCGGGCACTGGCAGGGTCTGCAATCAATTGCAGAAAAATAATCAATACCCAAACTGTCTGTTTCAAATGCTGCATACGTGGTTTCAATCGCGCCGAAAATAACCATTAATTAACGATCATTAAATATTTCAAGTATGACGGCCTTTCAACTTTCTGTCACAAAGCGGCACGAATGGCGCCGATAACGGCCAATGCCACAACAATTAGCGTAAACATAAGAATGACCATGCGCAGATACCAGTTGGGAATAAAACGCTTCCGGTGCTTTCCGAGTGCGTCGTAATTCAACCGCTCGGCCAGTGCGAATTCGTTTTTGCGGATTCCGAATAAATGACGCTCCATGCCCCCGTCTTCCTGATCGCGTTCAAAATCCACGGCGTTGATCAACAGCAGTTCTTCGAACGTATCGGCAACTTCCTTCGTGTTGAAGAAAAATACGACGTACGCCATGTTGGTTGGGTGGTCGTGATAGTTGGTGAGGTTAACGAGCGACATTTCAAAATTATTTATTGGATTATCAGAGGAGTCCTCAATATGCAGCTATGAACAAATTTTTAGACTTTAAATTTATTTATTTCACACTTTTTTCTTGACAAAAAAGTGTTGCAAAAACTTCCTCAGCTACGCTTCCGGATTTGTCTGACTAATGCTTGCAATACGGCTCCCGCCTCCTGAAGCAAAAGTCAGTCCTTAACAAGACGCACCTCCTCACTGCGTTTACTCTGCACATCGGTTAAGCTCAGTCCGTACGGATTTCGCTA
The DNA here is from genome assembly GCA_937911795.1 of uncultured Flavobacteriales bacterium. Classification (GTDB taxonomy): domain Bacteria; phylum Bacteroidota; class Bacteroidia; order Flavobacteriales_D; family SKUL01; genus SKUL01. The sequence goes on from CALDPJ010000324.1 coordinate 2,058, forward strand.
AACCGCCGTTTTGAGCGCTCTTGATCGGAGCTGAGTCTCAGCGCAATTCGATTGGCAGGTACTTGTAGTTTACATTGCATGCCTGTACATAAGCCAGCCATTCCATTGATTCTATTCCCGCCATTCGCTGACAAATTCTACCGGCTTGCGATGGCTTTTCGGCCACTCTCCTTCGGGATATCCGAGATAGATGAATCCCAACACCCGGTCGTTCTCTCCGAGGTTGAGCAATTCCTTCGCCTGCCTCCTGTGGATAAATCCGCCGCTGCTCCAGTACGATCCGATTCCATATGCGGTGGCGTGCAACATCAGATTCTGGGCTGCACATCCTACTGCAATTACTTCTTCTTCTTCGGGGATTTTTTCGGATTCCTGACGCTTCATACCCAATGCAATGATGGCTGAAGTGGCCCGGGCACGCTGAGCGTAGCGGTCGTATTTTGCAGCAGAGAATTTATCGGGTTCAGTGGCCGATTTGTAAAATTCCTGTTGGGCGGTGGCGAGTTCCATGGTTTGTGCTCCCATAAAAACCGTAAACCTCCACGGTTCGGTTTTCCCATGATTGGGAGCCCAAACCGCACTGTTCAACAGATTCAAAACAATTTCCTTGTGGACTTTACGCGAAGAATACTGCTCCGGAAAAATGGTGCGCCGATCGCGGATCAATTCTACCACTTCACTTAGATTATATCTCATTCATTTCCAGTTTTCCATTTGATACTGCAACCCATCGACGGCTCTGTGGGCCAATCTATTTCTTTGTCCGCTATAACTGTTTCAATAGCCCGTCGCATATCGGCTCCGGTTACAGCAACGTCATTGCCAGGTCGTGCACCGTCGAGCCGTCCGCGGTAAACACATTTCAATTCTGAATCAAATAAAGCGAAATCAGGCGTGCAAACCGCGTCGTATGCTTTGGCTACTTCCTGGGTTTCATCGTACAGATACGGAAACGGGAAATTAAATTTCTTTGCTATTTCCGCCATTTTCTCCGGACTGTCGTCGGGATATTTTTCGGCATCGTTGGAACTGATGGCTACAAAACCGATTCCCTCCGGTTGATACTGTCGCGCCAGCCGGATTAATTCTTCCCGCACATGAATTACATACGGGCAATGATTGCAGATAAACATCACCAGCAAACCTTTCGGTCTGCGAACGTCATCTAATTTCATTTTACGACCCGAAACCGCATCGGTTAGTTCAAACTCAGGAGCATTGAAACCCAGCTCCAAAGGCTTTGTTTTCGTAAGTGCCATCGGCAAATTTTAGTTTCCACGAAGGTATAAATTCTATCTTTGACGATTATGAAAAACCGAATGCTGTTAACCTTTATTGCAGGTATTCTGATTCCGTTTTTTGCGCAATCGCAGAAACTCGATTCACTGATGATCAGAAGCATTTTTGATGAAGCCCTCACCCGCGGAGAATCTTATGAAAACCTGCGGGAACTGTGCAAAGATGTAGGACACCGACTCACCGGTTCTAAAGGTGCCGAGCGCGCCGAACAATGGGGCAAAAACAAAATGCTCTCCTATGGATTTGAGAATGTGCGCCTGCAGGAATTTGAAGCGCCGTATTGGGTTCGCGGTGAAGGTGAACGTGCGGTGCTTGACAACGGGCGTACATTGAACGTTTCGGCGCTGGGTGGTTCAATAGCTACCGATGGTCCGCTCACTGCGGAGATCGTTGAAGTTGCCGGAACGGATTATCTTGAAGAGTTGGGGAAAGAAAATATCGAAGGCAAAATCGTTTTCATCAACAAGCCGATGAACCCGAAGTTGATTGACACTTTTCACGCTTACGGAAGTTGTGCCGGCGAGCGCTGGAACGGAGCAGCAAAAGCCGCTGAATATGGTGCGGTGGGTGTGTTTATCCGATCAATGACACTGCGGGCCGACGACTTTCCGCACACGGGATCAATGGGGTACAACGACACCGTTCCGAAAATTCCTGCGGTGGCCATCAGCACCAACGATGCGCATTACCTGAGCAATTTGCTGGAGCAGGATAAAGTTTCTGCTACGCTCGAGTTGAATTGTGAAAACCGCGGAGAAACCACGGCGCACAACGTGATTGGTGAAATCCGGGGAAAGAAATATCCCGATCAGATCATTGTGGTTTCCGGTCATTTGGATTCCTGGGATTTGGGAGAAGGAGCCCACGATGATGGCGCCGGAATTGTGCAGGCGCTGGAAGTGCTGCGGTTGTTTCAGCAACTGGAGTACGAACCGAATTACACCATTCGCTGCGTGATGTACCAAAACGAAGAAAACGGTGCCCGCGGTGCGATGAAATACGCCGATGAAGTAAAGGAAAGTGGTGAGGTGCATTTGGCGGCACTCGAAAGCGATCGTGGCGGATTTGCCCCGAGAGGTTTTTCAATTGATGCGCGCAGGGAGCAGATCAGTCACCTGCAATCGTACCGGAAATTGCTCGAGCCCTATTTGCTGCACCTTGCAGAACCAGGCTACTCGGGGGTAGACGTTGGTTTTCTGAAAAATGGAAAAACCACATTAATCGGTTTTGTGCCTGACTCACAGCGCTATTTTGATGTGCATCATTCGGCGAATGACGTGTTCGAAAATGTAAACAAACGCGAACTGGAATTGGGCAGCGCGTCGATTGCGGCGCTGATTTACCTGATTGACAAATACGGAATGCCGGAGAAGTTGGTGGATTGACAAAGTGATCCAATGGAAGTCTCCACGTCCTGGCTCGATTTTAGGGCCTTGTTTAATAAATCATAAATCCCTATATTCGAGTCACTCCAACTCCTACTATGGAAAATCAACCGCCAGATTACCAGGATGAGCTGCGCGCAGAAAACGCATTGATTCGCCTGAAACTCGAACAGGAATTCGGCATGCAGCACGCTTCAGAGCCGATGAGTGATCCAAAGGCCGAAAACCAATGGTTGCGCCATATTTACAACATCGAATCCGCAATAAAGACGAAACGGACGATTTCGGTTTACAACCTGATCGGAAGACCGGACTTTAAACACCCCATAGATCTTGAACCCCAGGAAGTCGAGGAAGAACTTAACCGCGTTCTGCAATTACTGAAAGACCAAAAAATTATGGTCGATACCATCTGTGAATACGAACCCATTGAAGTGTATCGGTTCATTGTAGATGACCTGTTTCCTTACGAAACCAACGATATGCCGTACTCCGGAACGGTCACCTGGTTCATTTACGAGGAATTTTACCCCAACTACGAATACGACATCGAAAACGATTGCGGCGATTTTGTCAATCATATATTTGGCAACTGGAGTGATTACTTTTTTAATATCATCGTGGCGGAGGAAGTGCTATACAACAATAAAAAATTCTCAAAAACCGAAATTGAAGGTATTCTAAAGGTCTACGCCGAGGCCCATTTGCATATTGAAATAGAGGAATTCACCAATGTTCAGATTTCTTTCGATTTTGAAACAGAGCAAGGAAGTTACTCCGCCCAATTATGGGGATACGATTCCATCAATAAAACAGAGTGCAAGGCTTCTGTTCATTTTGGGTTGGAGTTTGATGGTAATATGTGGGTGATCAATAGTATTGAGCTTCCGGAATTCGATTTAGGCGGGGACGCCCTGGATCCATCAGCGTAGCGGGGCGCTACGCAGAACGCGGTTGAGGCCGGCCATCAGGTTCTCGATCTTTTTCAGAAAGCGTTTGGTAGGAGCCAGCGCCTGTTCTTTATCAATCCACTTGATTCGGTCGCCGCGAATGTCACGGTCTATCTGAAAGTTTTGCAACTGTCCGATTCCCGCTTTTTGGAATGCTTCCATACTGCGATGATGGTTCATCACTGCTTTGAGGCGGTCCACATCTTCGGCAGGCAAAAAATGATCGATGACACAAAAACCCTTATCTGCCAGGGCGTCCGCAATCTGATCGATGTTACTTTCCGACCAGTTCACCCCTTCTTTAAAGTTCAATGCTCATTGGCGTTGATGTTTTTCAATTTCACTTTGCAGTGCGCGGATGTATCTACCGCGATAGAAAATCGGCGTGCAAATTTGCACATTCTCCTCAATAAACCATTGGACAAACAAACATGCAACGCAGAATTATTCAGAACGGAGCCGCTCGTAGAATCCCTCTTCTTTAAGCCATTCGATAAAAGCGCCGTTGAATATTTCCACACCGTGTTGGTTGAGATGGCTGTGGTCATAAAAGTGTAGCGAATCGACCAGCGGCAGGCGTTCGTTGAAGTTTACATACTGCCCGTGTTTGTGCAAAAAGGATTCTATTTCGGGATGGTTGGTGATGGACTCGTATCGGGCACGGGTGGTTGGAGCTTCGACGAGGATGTAATCAATCTGCTTTTTCCGGAGCAACTCCAGCAAATTGGCAAATGCTTCCTTCTGAAAGTCTTTAAATTGAATTTCCCTGGGATTGGGTGCCGTAGACAACCGCGGTGGAAACTCCGAAGATTTTTCTACAAAACCACCGGAAATATAGGTGTCGTAGTCTCGTTTTAACGCTTCTTTAAATCCGTGATCCATTCCCAACCACTCGCGGACCAGTGCCAGAACGAGCACATTGTAAACTTTAACATGGTTGATTTCGAACGCCATTTTCACAGAATTCCAGTCGATGGGTTTATTGGCAAGAAAATCAAGTGCCGATTCCACTCCATCCGTAGCGAAACCCTCCGGAAAAACTTCGATTACGACCAGTTCCGGATCCAGCGAATCGAGATATTGATTTGCGAGATAATAAGACTGTACGGGTGATTGGGCGCTCGAACCGAAATTAAATATTCGCAATTCGTTCTGTTCAAAAATTCGCGGGTCGAACCCACGGTAGGCTCTCGAGGAACCCATCACAAGGATATCCACCCCCGAAAACTGCACCGCCTCGTGACTTCTGGTGAACAAATGGCCGTAGCTTCCCTTGAAATAAGGAAGGTTTGGTATTCCAGCGGGTTGTACAGTACCCGTTATTCCGATGGCAAAAACATAAAAGATTGCCATGAACAGCGCAAACAATACCAACCGTGTCAGGAATTTCTTCATGCCTTAAAATTGGAAGTAAATAAACGGCGTTTCTTCTGTCGGAGCAAAAAGTACTATCAACATGATGATGCATCCATAAAAAATCCAGCGCAGCCACCATTTTTGGTTGAGTGCCAGTTTTTCGATTCCGTATTGGTCTTTTCTTCCGAGCCACTCCACTGCTACCATAAAAGCAATGAGCGCACAAACAATGATCTTCATCGGTGAGATCAGCGGACTCGAGAACAGGGATTCAGAAAAAATGCCTCCAAGATACTCGAAGGCGTGCTGAATGGATTGCGCACGAAAAAACACCCATGTCAAAACCGTCAGCAGAAATGTACCGAGCATACGTAAAAAATCCTTCCATCCAGGCAGCCATCTTCCTGCGGCTATCACATCCAGATTGGCCCTGTTTCGTTTGGCGAGCATCAACGGAAGAAAATAAGCCGCATTCAATGCGCCCCAAACTACAAAAGTCCAGTTGGCACCATGCCAGAAACCGCTTACGATGAAAATGATGAAGACATTTCGAATGCTCTGCCACCTGCCACCCCGGCTTCCACCGAGCGGAATGTAGAGGTAATCGCGAAACCAGGTAGAAAGCGAAATGTGCCAGCGTCGCCAGAATTCTGCGATATCCCGCGAAAAATAAGGGAAAGCGAAATTCTGCATCAACCGAAAACCAAACAATCTCGCCGTTCCGATGGCGATGTCAGAATATCCCGAGAAGTCGCCATAAATCTGGAAAGTGAAGAACAAAGCCCCGAGAAAGAGGGCACTACCGGGATAGGTATCGGAGTGCTCAAAGGCAAGGTTCGCGTACACCGCACAATTATCCGCAATGACCATTTTCTTGAACAATCCCCAAAGTATCTGCCGCAAGCCGTCGACCGCCAGTGGATAGCTGAATGTCCGTTTCCTGAAAAACTGCGGAAGCAATTGCGTGGCTCTTTCTATCGGACCAGCAACCAACTGCGGAAAGAAACTGACGTAAGCAGCAAATGCAATGAAATTCGATGTCGGTCCCAGTTTTCGTCTGTACACGTCAATTGAATAGCTCAGGGTCTGGAATGTATAGAAGCTGATTCCGACCGGTAAAATAATCTCCAGTGAACCCGCGGAAATATCCCGCCCAAACAGAGAAAACGCCTGAATAAAATTGTCGAGGAAAAAATTATAGTACTTAAAAAACCCCAGCAGACCGAGATTCACCCCGATGCTCGTCCACAACAAAATTTTGCGGTGCGTTTGATTTTCGCTGCTCCTCAGGCCCATTCCTACCAAAAAATCCACGAGTGTGGAGAATACAATCAACGAAAGAAAGCGCCAATCCCACCAGCCGTAAAACACGTAACTCGCAACAACGATCAATGCGTTCTGCCATTTTAAACTGCGGTGAAGTAGCCAGTAGACTGCGAAAACAATGGGAAGAAATATCGCAAAGTCGAGCGAATTGAAGAGCATGGCAGAATTCGGGTTGGCTGATTACCGGTGGCAAAAAAACGAAAATTAATGCAACACTGCTGCAGCAACTCCAGCCATGTTTGGTTTCAACACAAAAAAAAACCCCGCAGGGGAAGCTGCGGGGTTTTGGAACTTGTCCTGATCGTTTCAGGAAATAATCAATTCAGCAAGGGAATACTGAATGTTTTAATTTTTTCATCGTGCTGCAGTTGTAAGACGTACATCCCAGCCGAAAGATGCCTTAATGAAATCGTTTTTTGGTATTGTACCGTTTCGGTCAACACGAGTTTTCCAACGGAATTGAAAAACCTCAACTCCACCAGTTGATCGGCGGGCAATTGTATATGAAGTTCTCCGTCGGTAGGAACCGGAAATATTTTCACCGATTCCAACAGAGATTCCTCAACTCCGATCGTCCAGTCGCATTCGGTACCGATCGATATTTCGGCCTGCATTTCAAACGGGTTCGTTCCCTGAATCCAGTTGATATCAATCAGATTTCCGGGAAGCTCGGGGAAATCCAGGTCAAAACTTTCGAGACCGATCGGGTAGTCGCTGTTCAGGGTTAGCGTATAACATCCGGCAGCAACGCAGGCTTCGCCCAAAACGGTAACCGTATCTCCGCTGAGTTCAACCGAACCCGAACCTGCTTCATTTCCATCACCATCTTCAATCACCCAGTCAAACGAAGCGGGGACATCCGGAATGATGCTCGAGATGGCAAACTCAAACCATTGGCATTCAATTTCACCGACTTCAATGAAAACACAATCTTCTACCGAGGAGCAACTATCATTGGTCATAACGGCACATATTTCATAATTGCCGGGTCCGTAAAAATTTTGCATTTCCCATGGACCATCCAGCACTGTTCCATCTCCAGGATACCAGGTGAGTTCTTCATCCTGTGGCCAGCCATAGGCGGTGAATTCGAACAAACCGCCGCCAAGATCATTGGCAACAATTTCTAACTGACAGGGCTCGTTACAATCCGGAACCACGAGCACTTCGCAAATGGTTACTCCTTCGGGACAATCGGCAGAAAAATATTCCGCACACAGTGAATATTCGCCCGGTGCAGTGAAATTATAGGAGTTTCCTCCGCCATTCTCCGTCACCCAATCGAGCGTATCCGTTCCATCGATGAGCTGCCAATAAATGATTTCATCATTGGCGCCCCATCCGTAGAAATGGAAGTAACCGCAGAACATTTCAACAATATTCAGCGATTCGGGACAAGGCTCGCACAGCGGAACCTCCACCTGTGCAGTCAACGGCAGGTTGTCGCATGCCGGATAATTGGAAGCTCCGATGGTTACAGATATTTCATGAAATCCAGGCTCCAGAAACAATGTTTGGCTTCCGCTGAAGTTGATGTAGGAAGTATCTCCGGTGTTCCATTGATAGTATCCACCAGCCTGAACATTGTTGAGTGCAAATGTATACCAGCCGCAATCTTCATGTTCTTCCACCAATAATTCAAACGGACAATCATCTCCGCCGGTATTCCAGGTATAACACCAAAATACGCCTTGGGGACATTCGGGCGTTTCGTACATC
>CALDPJ010000325.1 GCA_937911795.1 uncultured Flavobacteriales bacterium
GAAACATTGTTCAATTTCCCGATCCACAGAAATGAGACAGGTGTTCGTGCTTTGCGGCACAAAACTGCCCAGTGTATAAAGCAGCAGAACTACTAAAAGGATGATGAGTGTTATCCAGATCATATTGGCTGATTTCAGCTCAGCGAAGTTACATTTTTCTGCTGCATTCAACGCCGTTGAATCAGGCCTGAAACGGAAAATGATATCTTAGCCGTTGAATTGATGACAACTGGTACAATAAGGAATTTCAGGCCTTTTTTCGGGCATTTAGTCTGGTTGGTGGTGATGGTGCTGGCGGGAGTATTGGCTCATGGTAATCTTGTTGCCCAATCTGCGGATACCGTAGCATTCAAACCTGCACGCGCGTGGTTGGTGGGATCGTCGGGTGCTGCCATTGGCGCGGGTACTATTGTAGGTTTGAGCGTGCTTTGGTACAAGGATCACGATCGTTCGCAGTTTCATTTATTCAATGATAATGGTGACTGGCTTCAGATGGATAAAGCCGGACACGCGATGACCGCTTATTACATGGGACACATGGGAATCCGCGCGCTGCAATGGACGGGAACAGAACGAAAAAAGGCGGTCTGGATCGGTGGTTTGTACGGATTTACATACCTCACTGCTATTGAAGTGCTGGATAGCTTTTCTGATGAATATGGCTTTTCTGTGGGTGACGTGGCTTCGAATGGTATGGGTGCGGCAATGGCTATCGGTCAGGAATTGCTTTGGAGAGAACAGCGTATGTTTTTAAAATTCTCTGCACAATATTCACCTTATGCGCAGTACCGTCCGGAAGTGCTGGGCAGCGAACCGCTGGAACGATTGCTGAAAGATTACAATGGACAAACCTATTGGTTATCGGTAAATGCATCGGCATGGTTTCGTGAAAAACCGGATTGGCTACCGGCCTGGCTGAATATTGCCGCAGGGTACGGAGTGGATGGACTGACGGGAGGAACGTCGAATCCGGCTTTTAATCATGAAGGGGAGCCGTTGCCATTTTTTCAGCGCCAGCGACAACTTTATTTGAGTATTGATGTGGATCTGACCCGGATTAAAACCCGCTCAAAGGTGTTGAGAACCTGTTTCGATTTGCTGAGCTTTGTAAAAATTCCGGCTCCGGCCATTGAAATCAACCAGCAGGGAACGGTGCGCGGACATTGGATTTACTTTTGATTTTCAATAGATGTATTGAAAAGTAGCGTAAACGGGCAGGTGATCTGAATAGCCTCCGTAGTAGCTCGGCCCGCCGTAGGTTTTATTCGGATATTCAACGCCTTTTTTCGATGTGTAAATCATCCAGGGCTCGCGCAGAATACCACCAGCATCTGCGGGGCAATGCAATCCGGTTGCAGAGTCGCGCAACGACCAACTCACCAGAATCTGGTCGAGCATGCTCCAGGTTCCTTTATAATTAAAAGTGCCTTCGCCCCGGGAATAAGCAGCCGAATGTAGGTTGTATAGTGGTTTCTCGGTTTCCTCGGGAATGGTTGCGCCACCGAGTATTTCTTCTACGCTGGTATCATCCGGATTGTCATTGAAGTCGCCCATGACGACAATCTTCGCGTCAGGGTCGGCTTGTTGAAGTGAATCTATTTTTGTTCTCACCAGTTTTGCGATGGCGTTTCGGTTGGGCGCACTTTTTTCCACCCCACCATAACGAGACGGCCAATGGTTCACAAAAATGTGCAGCGTATCGGTTTTTCGGGCCACTCCGGTGACATATAACACATCCCGGGTCGGATTGCCCGAAGTGACCAAAGGAGCAGTGAAAGATTGGTGTTTCAGAACAGAGAAATGTCCGGGTTTGTACAACAACGCAACATCAATACCGCGTCTGTCGGGACTGTCGTTGTGAACAATCTGGTATCCCGCGTTGCTGATTTCCTGTTGTTTGGTGAGATCGAGTACCACCATTTTGTTTTCTACTTCGCACAAACCTACGAGATCGGGCAGTTCGGGAGACGGAATGGCGGCAATGACTTTTGCAAGGTTCGATAGCTTCTTGTGATATCGTTTTTCGGTCCATTGTTTTTCGGCTTCCGGAAGGAATTCGGTATCGGAAATGGCGGGATCGTTGATCGTGTCGAAGAGATTCTCAACATTGTAAAATGCAACGGTAAATGTGTCGATCTCGGATTTGACTATCTGGGCGTTGGCTGTGGAGAAAATCAGCAAAAATGTGGCGGTAACCAGTGCGAACCGCTGAAGTAAAACGGGCAGTGTCTTCACCTGAAAAATCATTTTCATATGGTCTACGTTCTTTATTTCAGTCGTTTAAACTCCAGTTCTTCGAAGTAAAAGTCGGGATTCGGAACTACAATTTCAACTTCCTTTGGTTTATCCTTTTCATCCAGCAGGAATTGTGCCGTGCCCACGGGCAGCATGTGTGTCTGATCCCAGTGCAGGATAAAGGTATCGTCAGACATCGGTTCGAACCAACCACTAAAAAGTGGAGTGGGGACGAACTGAAATTTCAATGTGTCTGATTTCAGCTTTACTTCCAGGTTTCCATACATCTCGCCGCCGTATGTTCCTGCGTAATCCTTCAGCGGCAGTTTGTGGTTGGGCGGATCGGCACGTTGTTCCATCAATTTGGCAACCCGTTCGTTTTCCTGTGTGTACCGTCCTTCGATAAAAGGTAAAAATAATTCGCTCCAGTCCTTGTCGCTGTCCTCGCCGCCGATGATGAAATCGAGCAGGGTGAGGTGCAGGATGTGCGAAAGCGAGGAGACGTTGTTGGTGAGGATGACGAAACCCGCATTGTGACCCGGAATCATCGTCAGGTTGCTGATCATCGCATCGTATCCACCACCGTGACTCACGATTTTTTCTCCGCGGTACGTTTTAACATTCCAGCCCAATCCATAACCATCAAACGTTTGGCCCGGATAGGTTCGCTCGGCCCATGCCCCTACAGGAAGTGGGTTGTGAACGGTCCACATTTCCCGCCAGCGATCTTCGGTAAATAAGGTGTCGGAGCCGTTGATTCCGCGGTTGAGCTGCAGGGTCATCCAGCGACACAGATCTTCGGCATTCGAAACCAGTGCACCGGCCGGTGCCATGTTGTCCCAGTTGATGTAAGGAATTGGAATATTTTCGCCGGGTTGCCCGGAATGCGGAATGGCGACATTATCATATTCTCCAACTTTCGAAGAACTCGTCAGCGTGCGGTCCATCTCCAACGGATCCAGAATGCGTTCCTGCACAAACTCGGCCCACGATTTTCCGCTCACTTTTTCGAGCACCAATCCTGCGGCGATAAACATGATGTTCTGGTATCCGAAGCCATCGCGGAATTCAAATTCGGGTTCGAGAAATTTAGCCCGCTTAACAACTTCCTCCATACTGTGTGTGGAAGCGTGCCAGAGCAAATCTCCGCTGAAGGTTTTCAAACCGCCTCTGTGCGTTAACAAATCTTCGATGTTCATGTGCTGCGTCACCCACGGATCATACAACTCAAAATAGGGCAGGTAATCCACCACTTTGTCGTCCCACTTGAGTTTTCCCTCATCCACGAGCATGGCCAGCGAAGCAGCCGTAAAAGCTTTCGAAATGGACGCAATCGCATAGAGCGACTGGCCGTTGGGTTGCTCGCTTTTTCCTTTCTCGAGCTCGCCAAAGCCGTGGTTAAATACGATTTCTCCGTTTTGCACAATGGCGACAGAAAGACCGGGAACATCCCAATCTACCCGGAACTGTTCAATCTGTTCTTCGAGATCGGAATAGTTTTTTACCTGTGAAAATACAGCAGTCGAAAGGCCGATGAAAACCGCTGTGATGGTGACAACACGAAAGAAGGAAGTGCGCATGGGTAGAGTTTAGATTGCACCCCAAAAATAGCAAGGTTTTCAGAACAACATCAGTAGCCGTGTTGTGAGATGATTTCGCGCTCGGTTTCGTTCAGGTGCAAATGCTTCGCGGCTTTTTCGGGTGTGGGACGTGAAAAGGCGATCAACGCCATTCCCACCAGCGCCATGGCCATGAAATAGCGGTCGTAATGGAGCACAAACCATACAATTGCAAAGAACGTTGCGCCTTCGAGCAAGGCCCAGCGGATGATACAGGCCGAGCGGTATTCATTGAGTTTACCGGCGAGCTCGGGAAATTCGCGCGCTTTTTTCACCCGGAGCTGAAACAGCCATTCGCTGAGGACGATTCCTGCCAGCATCACCGCTGCGGGGACATACAGCAGATAATCCTCTTCGATGACTGCGCCGTCGATTGTTTGAGCGTCGAGTAGTACAAATCGTACAATTCCGAGAAAGAGCAGCGAAGCGCCTAGAATGGAAGCATGAACAATGCGCAGGGGCTGGAAAAAGGAAGATGACTGGTCCATAACGTTTAATTTTCCTTAAATATAAAATAAACTGCCAGCACCAGAAAGCCAAAACCGATGAGATGATTGAGCCGGAAGGTCTCATTTTTAAAGAATACTACCGAAAAGAGGACGAAAACGAGCAGGGTAATGACTTCCTGCAGCACCTTAAGCTGAACCAGCGAAAACGGGCCGCCCATTTCGCGGTAGCCGATGCGGTTGGCCGGCACCTGAAAGAAATACTCGAACAAGGCAATTCCCCAGCTGATGAGCACGATGGAAATCAATCCCAGGTTTTCGAACCATTTCAGTTCTTTGAATTTGAGATGTCCGTACCAGGCGAGGGTCATGAATCCGTTGGAAAGGACCAGCAGCAGAATGGTGTAGAAGGCTTTCATGGTGTTGAATTTTAGCCGCCGAATTTACGCCAAATCCGGTTTCGGTTTAGTAGATTAGGAAGAACAGATTACCGGCTTCAGTAGAATAGCAATTAAAAAACTTTTCCTCCCAGTCGGTTTTGACTTAATATACTACACCACAAGTTCCGACGCTGGCGGATTGCGCTATGACTCAGCTCCGAATAAGAGCGCTCAAAGCCGTCATAGTGAGACCCGTACGGGCAGGCTCTGGAAGCGACACGTGATCCGGCGCTCCCAGCCGTGCCCGTATGGGCGCCTGAGTAATCCCCTCCCTGGCCCTCCCCGAGGAGGGAGTAGATCGTACTTGAAGATATGGATAGTGGATGAAAATGGAAAATGAAGTATTGGTTTTCAGGCCAGCGCGATTTACAATCCGAACCTCAAAAAGAGATAATTTAGAAGTGCTAATAGCAACCTGATTGTTTTACATGTCTTTAAAAGATGCTCACAATCAGCGCGTTAAAATTAGTGAAATAGTAGATAAAAGTGTTATAAAAAAGAAATTGAATGCCTTAACTTGTTGGTTTGTGTGAAAAAGAACCATCCTGTGTCATGAGTTCGGAGTATTTACTGAATGACTAATTTTACCGCATGAAAAGATTTTCTGTCGCCGGGATATTTTTGATGCTGATGATCGCGTTGTTTGTGGGATTTCCCGGATGCAAAGAGGCCGAAACAGAACCTAAATCCGACAGCGAAATTGTAATGGCCAAAGACAGCGAACTCGCGTTGCTGATGCGTGACCTTACCACCGAAACCGAAGCCATTCGCGCAGCATTGGAGCGCGGAGAAGAACACCCGCTGTGGAGCAGGGTAGAAGAGCTGCACACGGCCACACCCACAGACTCAACGCGAACAGGCCCTGTGTTTGAAGGATTTTCAAATGCATTTATCCGCTCGGTACGGGAAATGGAAAACGCAGATTCCCTGAAGGTGAAACATTTCAACGCGGTGATCAACACCTGCATGGACTGCCACCGCACGTATTGCCCCGGACCGATGAAAAGGATTGAGAAGTTTTATTTGAAGGATCGGTTTTGAAAATTGCCTCAGTCAGGGCAAAATTAGAATGTAAGCAGAGTTTGCGGAAT
>CALDPJ010000326.1 GCA_937911795.1 uncultured Flavobacteriales bacterium
TGTTACGGTAACCAGGCAGGTATCCGTAAATCCGCCATCGTTGGTCGTTGCAGTGATGGTAGTCGTGCCTAACTGCAATCCGCTAACCAAACCGTTGGCATCAACAGTGGCAATTGTTTCATCACCTGAACTCCATGTAACCGATTTATCTGTGGCACCACCAGGAGAAACAATGTATTCCAGTTGGGTTGTATAACCAACCGAAACCTCAGTTTCAGCCGGGGTAACCGTAATACCGGTTACATAGTTTGGTACGGTGATGTATAACGTATCGATGTCCCTGCTTCCGTTTTGCACACCCTGGTTGTCATCGGCGATAACGGTAACGATGTAAGTTCCTTCAATCGTAAAGGTATGTTGTGCTGTAACCCCGTTTACATTGGGAGAACCATCTCCAAAGTTCCAGGTATAGTTCAGCGTATCTCCATCTTCATCAGTGCTTCCTGAAGCATCAAAGTTGACGGTAAGCGGCGCATCTCCATAGGTTTGGTCGGCATAAATCTGTGCAACCGGTGTATTGTTATTGGTAGCAAACCGTGTTTGCAGCCTCAGAAGGGGAAATGCCCATCCGGTTTCGCGGTAACGGAATTCCTGCCACGAATTACCGTGTTCGTACAGCAATAATGACATCACTTTATCAGCTTCATTTTTCACCTTATCAGTGATGTCGAATTTCCCGGTTGTGCTGCTGGCCAACTCCTCGAATGAAGCTGGTTGATTGTTCCAGGTAACTGAGAGTTCACCCCAACTGTCATCTTCCACGTATTTGACTGCACATTCATAAGACCCAAATTTAATTGGGATGTTAAACTCTGCACTGATAATCTCGTTGGTATTTGCTGTATAATCTACCCGAAAAATACCGTGTCTGTCATTTTGATCAATGTTCGAATATAACACAGTTCCGTAATTTGCATCCGGGTTGCCGGAATATAAATAGGCGTCGGCCTCTACCGGATAATCCGTAAATTCGGTGGTTGGGTCGCTAACGCTGATCCCGCCCACTGTTTTGCTATCCAATGCGCCGTTTCCATCATCCACAGTTACCCTGGCGGTATAGTTTCCGGGCGGGTACACATGCGATACCGTCGGGTCTTTGGTGGTAATTACAGAGCCGTCTCCAAATTCGAAGGTATAGGTCAATTCATCTCCATTTCCATCCAGTGAACCCGAGGCGTCAAAATTGACCGTTAACGGAGCTTCACCTGCTTTTACATCTGCTGAAATTGCAGCCTGCGGTGGATAATTTCCCGTAACCGTGACACTGTCCACATAAGTTGCCGAACCTCCGTTGCCATCATAAACAGTTAGTGTTACCGTGTAGGTTCCCGGATAAGTATAGGTGTACGTGCCTGTTGAATCAGTGCTGAAACCTTTATCCAACTCACGGCTTGAACCATCAGGATAGAAAAACGTGTCTTCAAACTTCCAGATGTAGCTTAAAGCATCGCCATCCGGATCATTTACTGTAGGAACAAAATTAACCGTGACCGGAACCTCGCCACTGATGCCACCGTTGACAAATGACGCGGTTGGAGCTTGATTACCCGCAACCGAAAAACCCTCACGAATATAATCATTCACGGTTTTGGCTACGTATTCGGGATACCAGGTTCCCAACGGCCTTTCCCTGACTTCTTCCAGAAATGCCTCGTGAGTCGCTGTTTTACCAAGAGATCCATTGTATGTTGCAATAGAACGCTCAGGATCAATCCAGTTCGGATTAGTCATATTCAAGGCATTATCCCATTGGTAAACCGTATTATTTACATAATCGACCACTGCTCCCTGTCCAGTCGGGAATGCAGAATTATTGTTCGGTGAGATGCGGTTAGCCACAATGTTGTTTTCTACCACGAAACGTTCGTAGGCAGTCCAGATACCCCAAACTGCTGAAGTGCTCAACGAGCCGGTACTCCCGTCCGGGTCCATCAATCGGCCTTCCAGAATTACATTGTTCTTCGCGATGGCAATGGTATCCTTGTCCGATTCATGAGCATGATAGCCCATGTTCATGGAAACGGCATTTTGAACAAACAGGTTTTCTTCGGCAATGCCGCAACCGCGCAATTGTACACCATGTGCCGCACCTCTTGTGATTACGTTGTTTCGCACCACAACACCGGAAGTGGTGTACTGAATGTATATATTGTGATTGTACTGGGTAGCTTCTGCGGTAGGAATATCCTCATTCCAGCCGTTGTGGTCAAAAGTACACTCTTCAATAAGCAATCCGTTCACATCGCTGGCAAAAATTCCTGAAGACCGGTTACTGCTGCTAAGTCCGCTTTGGGGATGATAGGCATCGAGGACGATATTTCTCCGGAATTTAAAATTTTTGTACGCCCCGGCGTAGTTTTGTACAGCAATTTCAACAAACCGGAACTTGCAGTCTTCGATAAGGATGTTTTCGCCGCCGCCTATCAAACGTAAAGGAATGTTAAGCGAACCGGCAACATAATCGGGTGAAGCAGGATCTTGTTTGTAGTTGTACAAAAACAAGCCGTTTAACACCACGTGGTTTCTAACCTGACCGTTATGATCGATAAACATCGTACCGAGTTTGATCACCGGCCGGTCTCCCGAAGTACCATAGTATCCGATCATAATCGGCTCTGTAGGGCTTCGTCCGCTTTTAAAACGGGCTGCATTTATGGTTGGCCAGGTTTCATCTTTCCATTCACCTCCACGTTTTAGCAATACCCAGTCGGGGTACCCGTCACGTGCGGCCATAGCGGCCGCAACAAAAGATTTGTAAGCGTTAACCTGACCAGGATTTTTAGGGTCCGCCACCGATGATGCCTCCACATACTGGGCAGTAGAATCATTTCCATTCACATCATCAACATAATAAATCCGGGTATCCGGAGAGGGCGTAAATACCGTCCAGCCGTTTTCATCGACCGGAAGTTGTGCTTTTGTAATTTTAGGAAGAAGTAACACCTGCGTGCTAAAAATTAGCACAAAAAAGAAGTCTTTAAGTTTCATAATAATTAATTTTTTGGTTAAAACTTGTGATTAATTTAAAATATGCAGATAGCATAAATTCTGAAGTAAATCTGATGTATTGGTTATAAAATAACCTGTAATTTAGAAGACACTTAACGCATTTATTTCCAATTCACCCGGCCTCTGTTTATCGCATAGGGGTGATGATACACCTGCTTTATTTGTGCTTCAGTGTTTTCATCTGTCAGGTGAGTCCACCAACATAAAAACCAGACAATTTCAGGACGTTTGGATTCCAGCCAGTCCATATCGGGTAACCATCCCACCTCTGACAAAGCAATGACACCATTTTTGCTTAAAACCTTTATTTCATCCAATTCATTCTGCAAGACTTTTTCCTGGTCCCAATTCCGCAAACCGTTCGGATATCCGTCTATTCCAACAATATCAACATAATCATCACCCGGATAAAATTCCGCTATTGGGTTATAAATATTTGGAGCCCACACCCAGATTAGATTATTCAGACCATGATAATTTGTATATCTCTCATACATCAATGTCCAAAGCTCTTTAAACTTCGGTTTGGCTCCCCACCAAAACCAGCCGCCGTTCATTTCGTGATATGGCCTCCACAATACCACCACACCTGAATCTTTTAACATTTTCAAATAGGTTGCAATAGTATCGATATGCGCCAAATACTTTTTATGAATGTCCGTGGTGTCCTGCAGAAGCTGATGAAACCGTTCACGGGACATCGTCTTCTGGGTATCTTTAAACTCACCTTCATCCGACGATCCATCCCATGTGTCAGGATTAACCTGATGCTACGAAATGGTAACCAATCCCCCCTGTTTCCATTGTTCAACAGAAGAGTTTACAACATTCAGCCTTTTTTTGAAGGCTTCACTGCCATAACTAAAATCTTCGCCCAGTAACGCCGGAAACTCACCGGTAAGTTCGAATACCTTGTTTGTCCATTTGGTTACATCGTCAGCCAGATTTTCCTGGCCGGTTAAAACACCTTTCCCCTTAAGACCAACAAGGTAATTCAAAACCTTTTTTACATCTTCAGTTGAAGAAGGATTCACAGGTTCAGCAGAAAAAACAACTGACCGGATAATCAATAATATAAACAGGTAAAATAATTTTTTCACAAAAGATTGTTTAATAATGATTTAATGATTGTAGATATATTATCCCTGTTTCATCCGGAGTGTAGATGGGTTTGTATTTTATATGGTGAAACCGGAAGATAAAAATAAGACCAGTAAAATCTGTTCCAGCGCCGCCAGGTTTCGAACGACGCTGGAACAAAAGATTACATAAATTCTAGTGTGCGGAAATTTAAGTAGCTATCAATGTTTTTTAAAATATTTTTTGA
>CALDPJ010000327.1 GCA_937911795.1 uncultured Flavobacteriales bacterium
CCCGCCGTGAACTAACGTTGGGTATAGCCGGCCATCACCTCGGACGGATTCCTTTAAACGTCGATGATATATACAGCGGTAAAGTTTATCCGCGCATTTCTGCCTTTGCAACTGCGGCCTATGGTCTCGGGAATTCGAAGTCATCGCTCGAACCCGCGGTTTATTTTCACCGGCAAGGACCTGCACAAATGTTGATGGCCGGTATGGCTTTTCGCAAGGTTTTTGGCAGCCCTTCTGTCAGCTTGTACGAAGCCAAAGAAACCGCATTTTCACTGGGTGGATATTATCGGTTTGGCGATGCCATCGTGGCCAATCTTGTTTTCGAATGGTCGGATCTGGCGATTGGTTTGGCGTACGACATTAACTCTTCCAAATTGAGCCGATATACCTCCGGTCGCGGGGCGGTTGAGGTTTCCCTTCGCTACCAGATAGCCGCCACTCAGCTTCGGCGGTAGTTGATTTCTTCATCCCGTATTTCCGTTCATCACAAAGACAATTTCGGGGTTGCTGAAAGTGTTACCTTCGCCAAAGCAAAAACTTTAAGGATAAAATCATGAAAAAAATTAGTGTATTTCTGCTGGTATTGAGCCTGTTGTTTTCGGCCAGCGTTCCGGTAAAAGCCGATGAAGGAATGTGGCTGCCAATGATGATTAAGCGGCTGAATCAACGGGATCTGCAGAAAATGGGTCTGCAATTAACACCCGAAGAAATCTATAGCATCAACAACTCCAGCCTTAAAGATGCCATCGTGTCTATGGGGGGATTTTGTACCGCGGAAATGATTAGCGCCAAAGGCTTGATGATGACCAATCATCACTGTGGATACGACGCCATCCGCGAGCACAGTACGGTAGAAAACGATTATCTGACCGATGGCTTCTGGGCGATGAGTCTCGAAGAAGAAAAGCCAAACGAAGGACTCACTGCTACGTTTCTCGTGCGCATGGAAGACGTTACCGAAAGAGTATTGGCTGTTGTAAACGATCAGATGTCGGAGGATGAGCGCTCGGCAAAGATCACCGAAATTGCTGGCGCCATTAAAGCCGAAGCTTCTGCCGACACACATTATCGCGCCGATGTAAAAGGTTTCTTCGGTGGAAATGAATACTACCTTTTTGTTTACGAGGATTTCCAGGATGTGCGACTGGTGGGTGCTCCGCCGGAATCTATCGGTAAATATGGTGGTGACACCGACAACTGGATGTGGCCACGTCAAACCGGTGATTTCTCTTTGTTTCGGGTGTACACAGGTCCTGATGGAAAACCAGCTCCTTATTCAGAAGAGAACATTCCACTCACCCCAAAGCATCACTTGCCGGTTTCGCTGGATGGTGTACAGGAGGGCGATGTAACCATGGTAATGGGATTCCCGGGAAGTACCGATCGTTATTTGACTTCTCATGGTATTGAGCAGGCTTTGCAATTAAAAAACCCTGCAGTAGTGGACGTGCGCAGCCTGAAACTGGAAATTATGAAAGAAGCCATGGATGCGGACGAAGCTGTGCGTATTAAGTATGCTTCGAACTACGCGCAAACCGCCAATTACTGGAAATATTTCATCGGACAAAGCCGCGGTTTAAAACGACTGAAAGTTTACGATCAGAAGAAAGCGCTGGAAGATGAATTTCAGCAATGGGTTAAAGCCGATCCTGACAGAAAGAGTAAATATGGTGAGGCTCTGACGCTGATTGCCGAGGGTTATAAAGGGATGGAGCCCTATGTTCGTGGCAATACTTATGCACTGGAAGCCGGTGTTTTGAGTGCTGATGTAATTCTGTTTGCCTTCCGTTTCAGTCGCTTGTATGCCGCTTACGACAGTGCCGAAGATGAAGCCGTAAAAAGTGCGATGAAGCAGAACATGATCATGTTGGGTGAGGAGCATTTTGAAGCTTTCCAGTATGAAACAGACAAAAAATTATTCACCAAAATGCTGAATAAGTACTACGATGATATTGACGCTGCTCAGCACCCCGGGTTTTTTGCTACAGTGAGAAGCAAGTTTAAAGGCGACTTCGTAAAATACGGTGATAAAGCTTACGAGAAGTCGATTTTCACGGACAAAGACCGGTACATGAAGTTTCTGGAAGATCCGAAAGAAAAAGTGTTGGAAAAAGATTTAATCGCCGAAGCGTCTGATGATTTGTTGGGTCTTTATTTCGGAGCCGGTGAAATCAACAAAGAAGCGAATGATAAACTGAAAAAAGGCTATCGTTTGTTCATCGCCGGTCTGCGCGAAATGAATCCGGATAAAGAGTACTATCCCGATGCGAACTCCACCATGCGCGTTACCTTTGGTACGGTCGGAGCTTATAAACCCGCCGATGCCGTACACTATGATTTTTACACGACCATAGAAGGGGTATTCGAAAAAGAAGATCCTACCAACGATGAGTTTATTGTACCTGCTAAACTCAAAGAATTGTTCGAAGCCCGCGACTTTGGTCGCTATGCCGATGAGAACGGAGATCTGGTGGTGAATTTCATCAGCAACAACGATATCACTGGTGGTAATTCAGGAAGCCCTGTAATGAACGGAAATGGCGAATTGATTGGAGTAGCATTTGACGGAAACTGGGAAGCAATGAGTGGTGATATTGCATTTGAACCCGAATTGCAACGCACCATTTCTGTAGATATCCGTTACACTCTTTTCATCATCGATAAATTTGCCGGAGCAGGTCATTTGGTAGATGAAATGACGCTCGTGCGGAAAGACCAGGCTGCCAAACCAAAGGTAACACAGGAAAAAGCAGAGAGTAAAAATTAATCAGGAGAAATTCCTGAAAGGAAATCAAAAAAAAACCGCTTGTCGATTGATAAGCGGTTTTTTTGTGCGGTAAAAAGTTGTTTACTGAATTTGTAGCTCCATCAGGTATTCGCGTACCACCGATTCCTTAATGGTAAATACATGACTTTGGTTCATCAACCAACCGCTGTTGCTGAAGTCGTTAACAGCATCGAGCCCGGTTCTGTAATTCGTCTCAGAAGTGGGTAATAAAAGAGCTTTTGCATTTTCGCGATTTCTTTCCATCGTCTCTTTGGCGTTCTGGGCATAATTGGAATGCATTACGATTTCTACAGCAGATTTTTTATGGTCTGCCGAAGAAGTTTCCCGAATCATACAATAAATTGATTTCCCTGACTGCTTCATTGTGCTTCTTGCACCGGTTTCACGACGTTGTTGGGCCTCGATTTGTCTTTTTCGTGCGGCTTCTTCGCGTTGTTGCGTTTGCGCGTCAATTGAATTGACAGGTCTTTCCTTTACATATTCCTTTCGCTTATCATCCGGCATTTTTATCTCCTGGCACACGGCACCTGTGGCCCACAATACCAATACGCTTAACATTATTTTTTTCATGATTGAGTTTTTGATTCCTACAAATATTGCAACATTTAGCTGACTTCCAAAAATCAGCGGCATTTTGTACTGGTTCCTGACCTGTTTCAAATTAATTACTTTTGATCCCCTTCAAACAAGGCTATGAAGAAATTGTACAAGTATCTGCTCAATACATTGCCGCGACCACTGCTTATTCGGTTGAGTTATGTATTCCGGATTTTCACCCCGCTTATTTTTAAAGGAAGTAAAGTAGAATGTCCGGTTTGCGAAAAGCAATTTTCACGGTTTCTGAGCTATGGATCTGCCGTTGCACACCGCGATAATGTACTTTGCCCCAATTGCCTCTCGCTGGAGCGGCACCGGCTTCTATGGTTGTACTTGAAAGAGCACACCGGCTTTTTTAAAGATGATCTGAAAATGCTGCACATGGCTCCGGAACAATGCTTTTACGACCGTTTTAAAAAGCAAAGCAATCTCGATTATTTGTGTGGGGATCTGTACTCGCCGCTTGCGGATATTAAGTTTGATTTGCACAATATTCCACTGGAGGACAACCAGTTTGATGTTATTTTCTGCAACCATGTGCTGGAACACGTGGAGGATGATCACCAGTGTATGAAAGAATTATATCGGGTATTGAAACCGGGAGGCTTTGCTATTCTCCAGGTGCCGATCGATTATTCGAGGGAACACACCTATGAGGATCCGGCCATCACATCACCGGAAGATCGCGAAAAGCATTTTTGGCAAAAAGATCATTTGCGATTGTTTGGAAGAGATTATCCACAGAAATTGGAAGCAGCGGGCTTTAGAGTGAAAGAAGTGAAATTGGCTTCTGATATGCCCGATTCCGAAGCAGAACGTTTTAGAATTCAGCGATCTGAGATTATCTATCGCGGAGAGAAGTAATTATACTTGCGGATTATCGGGTTAGTTCCCATATACACCACATTCAAATTAAAACCCTTGAATTCTGTTATTTAACACTTTTTTATTGAAAAAACAGTGTTGCAAAAATTCCCCGACGCATTCGGGATTGGGTCTGACTAATGCTTTCAGTTCGGCTCACGCCTCCTGAAGCAAAAGTCAGTCCTGAACAAGACGCACCTCCTCACTGCGTTTGCTCTTCATCCCGGCCAAGCGCGGTTGGACGAGCTCCCAAGGTCGCTTTCCAAACTTGCTATGCCGGGATTTTGAGCGCTCTTGATAGGAACTGATCCGGATTTATTCCCCTCCGCCGGATGGGTGGCGCCGGCCGTTATGAATTTGTCCAAACCGGGAATCCGAAGGCCGGTGTCCGGGGTGGGTTCTTCACTCACCTGTTTCGATTACCTATACCTATTCCTACGCCACCTTTTTAAAACTTAAACGTTATTCCCGCATGGATGGTAACGAATTCAGGGCGATCTTCGATCATGTCGTATTCGAGGTTTCCGTTGTTGTCAATGACCATCGTTTCCTGGTTCACAAATGAAGTTTCGGACGCGTAGAGTCGCTGAACTTTGGCTTCGAGAAAAATGAACGGAGCCAGTTGTAGGTGCATGCCCGCGCCCCAACCGTAGTTCCAGCTCATGTTGTTGTGCAGCCGCTCGGACACTTCTCCGGTTTGTCCCGAATTGTATTGCGTGTTCAGATCGCTTTTGGTGATGTAGTTACTCCACCCGGCAACGCCTTCGAAAAACGGCTGAAAAGGTCCGCGCAGCGGAGAAAGTCTCAGTAGCAAATCGTAGGTATAGCGGTTGGTGGTGATGCTGAGATCTCCGGTTGCGAGGCCGGAATGTGTGTCGGGAACATAAATGTCCTGCTCCGATCGGCCCATTCTGTTCCACCCGAAACCAAAACCAAAGTGCAATGGTGCGCGTCGAAAAAGTGGAGCCGTGAATGTTGCGCCGAGGCCGACGGGCGTTCCGTCGAAACTGTTTTTAAAAGTTCCGGTAGGAATGGAAGTTTGCAATCCACCGCCCAGCGAGATTTGTGCAGCGGTTTCGTGGGTAAAGAGTAAAGAAATAGCCACGACAATAGTTGAAAGTAAAAAGTGTTTTTTCATGGCTCAAGCGTTTATGGATAATACCGCTGTCAGGTTTTCTAACTTTGGTGTCGCACGATAAACCAAGTCGCGTGCCAAAGAAAATCAGCGTGGAAAATTTGTGGTTGGAGTGGGGGTATTTCGGTTTGTTCCTCGCCAGTTTTCTGGCGGCTACGGTTGTTCCGTTCAGTTCTGAAGCATTGGTTGCCGTGATGCTCGCCGGACCATTTTCGAAGGTTGGGATTTTGATTGCAGCCACTGCCGGAAATTGGCTGGGTGGATTGAGCGGCTACGGACTGGGCTACCTGGCGAAGTGGGACTGGCTGGAAAAATACCTCCGCATCCGGCGCGAAAAAGTGTACAGTTGGCAGACACGTGTGGAACGGTACGGATCACTGCTCGCGTTTTTGTGCTGGTTGCCTGGCGTTGGTGATTTGCTGGCCGTTGCGCTCGGCGTTTTCCGCGTGTCGTGGCAAAAGGTTTTTATCTGGATGCTGGTCGGAAAATTTCTAAGGTATTGGCTGGTGGTGGAAGGGGTGGCGTGGTTCTTTTTGTGATTTTTGTCCTTTTGTCTTGGAAACCCCGATAAATCGAGGGTCATACGACAAAAGGACCAAAAATTCTCCGGTGTCGGATTATGACGTTTTCTCCTTAACGATCGGTGAAAGTGAAAAGAAATAATTTCAAATAATTGATTTTTATTAATTTAGTCGTTCCGATTCCTTACACATGTACCTCTCTCCTACATACGACACTACAGTTAAGATTCGGCGGCGGTTTCACCGCGGGGCATTCCGTTTGTTTCTTTATTTCGGATATCATGCTTTGATACAGCGTTTGGTGAAAACAGAGCTCAACGGGAGGTGGAGCCAAACACACTCGGGGTGGTATATTGATGACTCAGAAGGAATGACCGAGCGGATAAAAGCCGTGTGTAAGGGACGTGCCTGGTATGAGTTTCGGGGAATAAACGAATTTCTGAGCGAGGACGAACGTTCTTTGGTGGCTTCCGGCCGGATGACGAAAGCGGCGGATATATTAAAACCGAAAAAGTCACTCGGTGTGAATGAAGAAGCATTTTTGAAATATGTAGAATTGCTAAAATCGCGCGGATACAGCAAGAGTACGATTGAGACGTATAGCAACATGATCCGGAAGCTGGCACAATATTATGATAAGCGTTTGCTGGAACAACTCGCGCTCGATGATTTGCATCATTTTCTGAGCGCGAAAGTAGTGGAAGCCGGATACAGCAATTCATTTCACCGCCAGATGATCGGTGCCATCAGGTTATTTTACCGCGACCGCGACAACCTGGAATTTAATGTGGTGTCGGATATATTGTATCCCGGAAAACATAAGACGCTGCCCAATGTGCTGAGCGAAGAAAAGGTGATCCGGTTGTTGCAGGCAACGCGCAATCTCAAGCACCGCCTGATATTTGCGATACTGTATTCGTGCGGGCTGCGCGTAGGTGAAGTCATCCGGCTGAAGCTGGTAGACATCGATCTCGATCGGCGTACGATCCATATCAGAAAGAGCAAAGGCTTTAAGGACCGGGTGGTGATGCTGGCCGAAAGTGTATTGCCGATGTTGGGTAATTATCTCCAGACATATCAACCGGTGGAATATTTATTTAACGGCCAGGGGAGGGCGCAATATAGTGCGGTATCGGTGCGTGCTGCGCTAAAGCATAACCGGATTGAAGCAGGAATCCGTCAGCACATAACACCCCACACACTACGACACAGTTTTGCTACGCATTTAGTAGATCAAGGAATTGATATACTGCATGTTTCAAAGTTATTGGGGCATTCAAAACTTGAAACCACCATGTTGTATACCTATGTTTCAAATGCTCGCCTTCGCCAGGTTTCATCGCCGTTAGACCGAATTGTCGGGAATTTTTCTAACTCAGAAAATTCGATTGTTAAACTATCGAAAAGCGGGATTTAATTCCGTTATTCGCTATGTTTGTTAGCGGTATAACAAGTTGTGTTTCATGCCCAATTAAAAGAATAAGAATAGTACTTTGATACGTATTAAGATCCGGGTTCCTATCTGCTCTGATCC
>CALDPJ010000328.1 GCA_937911795.1 uncultured Flavobacteriales bacterium
GTTTCTTATTCTGTACTTCATCTTACTATAAATGAAGCAAGTTTAAGTTACGGAAAATTTCGAGGCAATGGATTTCGATTTGGATTTTTTGGGAATTCTTTGATCATTCCAGAATCAAATCCTTTCGCTGAACCGATCCTTCATGATAATACTCCGGCTCATATCGCAACATAACTTCATCTTTGACCAGAACAAGAATAACAGCGTCCTTTGCATTTTCGTTGATGTAAACGGTATATTCTCCCTGTCCGAAAGTTTGGAAATCCCGATGTTGCCGAATTCCATTTAGGATATATTCGAGCCGGACTGTAGCCTGTTCAATCGCGCCCTGTTCATTTAAAACACATCCGCTGATCCGGGCAGGACCCGGTGGTAATGGATTGTAATTTTCCTTTTCCACTTGTGCCGCGGCCTCCTGAATGAACAGTGAAAGTAAGAGAATAAAGAGACAACGAATCATAAATTCTGGCCATTCAATTTTAAGGCCAAATTCCAAATTTTCACTTTTTCTGAATGTGAAAATTAAATTCTGCTGTACCCAATGAACCCCATAACCTTAACCAAATGGGCAACAGCATTTCCGTTGCACGAGCGGTGGTAATATCACCAAGGTCGATGATGTTTTCAGAACTCCAGCCGATGCTTTCCAGCAGCGATTTGATGGTGTTTTTTGCTGAGCTTTCATTGCCGCTGATAAATACAGTATGATCTGCTCGGCATTTTTGACGGCGATACCGACGTGATCCAATTTCATCATCAGAAAGCAATTCATCGTGTTCAGGCTTTTCACTACAAATGCTTCCGGAAAGGATCGCTGAATCTGTTCGGCCAGAGAATCTGTGTTGCAAACAGACAGTGAAGGAGGCATTCCTTTTGAAAAATCTAGCGGATTGGCAATATCCAGAATGATCTTTCCTTTCAGTTTTTGATTTCCGACGGAATTTAATGCATCTAACGAAGCACCTCCGCTCGTGGCATTTATAAACCCGTCGCAATCCGACGGTAAATCAGCATAATTGGCCAAATGAATGCCTGAATTTCCTGCGTACCAGCTTGCAAATGAATCTCCGCTCATTTGGTTTTTTTCGGTGCGGCTTCTGGTTTTTTCAACGTCACGGGTTCCCATCCATACCTCATAATCTAAAGAGAATAATTTGGCCGCAATAGTTTGTCCTACTATTCCGGTACCTAATACTATATATTTCATAATTCTGTATATTTAATAGTTGCTGAATAAAGTATAGTTGCAAACCTAAGTATCGTTTTTTACATTTGCAATAACTGTCAAATCAGACAGTATGAAATTTATTTCAAAACGCATGATTATCGACGGAAAAGAATACGTTTTTAGGTTGGATGACCGTTTATTCCATTGTGCCATGGATGTCACGATGAACTATATCGGCGGAAAATGGAAAACGGTGGTTTTGTGGTACCTCAGAAACAAAACGTATCGCTTCGGAGAATTGAAAAAACAAATTCCCGATATCACAGAAAAGATGCTGAGCATCCAACTAAAAGCGCTGGAAGCGGATGGTCTTGTAAAGCGACAGGTTTTTCCGGAGGTGCCGTTGCGGGTAGAATATTCCCTCACCGAATTTGGAAAAACTCTTATTCCAATACTTGAAGCCATTGCTCAATGGGGTAGGGATGTCGGAGAGTCAAAGGGAATGATGGAGGCAGTACAGGAAAAATCCTAATAAGGTTTTTGGGTTCCTCAATGGAATAGTTAATTGCTTTGCGTAGGGCCGTCAGGAAGTAACTGAAATTTGTATACCGTCAGATCATGGGGTAAATCGATGAATTTCTGTGCTGAATTTTCATTTTGCAGAAAACCGGGATTAGATTCGTTCGATTCTGTTATAAAATAGGCTTCAACAGGGCGGGAAGTATTCAAATTATCCATCATTTCTGTTAAAGTAGCGGATTCAGGGACCATTACCACTGTTGCATCATTGAGGCCGGTATGGGTTGACTCCATGAAGAGCCTGTGACTGATTATATGATCAATAAACAGCACTTTAAATTCCGGAGCAGTAGAAGGCAATGCTTTATGCAGATTGTACCAGTTCAGGTGGGCGGCATTTTCTGAGTGGGTTTCCATATTGTGTTCAAAATCAAAAAATCGATAATTTTTGCTGTAATTATATATTTTTAAAACGCTTGAAAAAGAAATGCTCCCGATAAGGACAGCCCAGACGAAAATCCGGAGTAATTTGGTTCTGCTGTTGATTAGAATGAGAAAATAGGACAGTTGTATTAAGAATATGGGGAAAATATAGTAGCGGGCAACTTTGGCCCAGGACCAGTTGTATGCTGGATGCTGACTGGGATTTAACACAGAACCAACAGCGATCAACAGAATTATTCCGCAAGTCAAAATAACGCTGAACCACCCAAAAACAAAATCAGGATTATTTAGTTTTCGCTGCTTTAAAACATTGTAAAAATAAATTCCCGCAGGAATTAAAATTATCAGCGATACGAAATAAAACGAGAAGTGTAACCAGTTCGAATACATATATCCTCTGTCGTGCCCGAATTCGGATGTTATTCCTAAAATTTTCAGAACAGGGATTAAATTGAAAAACGCCTCCATTGGAAACGGATTGGCCTGAACCAGGTTCTCCAGGTAAAACTGTTGGCTATTATCACCGGAAACTTTGGCGATATATTCTGTTTTTGAATTATTATAAAGAATGTGGCTTAAAAAAGGTAATGCAAAGAAACCGAGATACAGGATTGAAACGAGTAATTCTTTCATTTCCTTCTGCTTATAAAGCAATATGCGCACCATGAAGAACACGGGCAGCACCAGCAGTGCAGGGAAGTAGGCATATCGGAAATAAACGCACAACACCAGCATCAGGCAAGCCAGAGCAAGGAATACAGATTGTCTCTGGGTTTGATAATATTTGAGAAGGAACAAACCACACAATAGGGAAAGATTTACGTTGATCATATCTGTAGATGCGCTGGAAAACGCGAACCGGCCATTGATAGCCAGAAAGAAAAGGATCAGTGGAAGGTATTTGTATATGTCTGGTGGACGGGCAAGGACTGTAAGTAATTTATAGCTAAGAAAAAGAAAAAGTAATAAATTAGCGATGCCGAAAATGGTATGAATAAACCTAACATCGTCGAACACCAGAAACAGCGGTGCCATAAGAACCGATAATCCCGGCGGAAATTCGGTTCTCAACCGGAGAATTGGTTTTGAAAGATCCTCCGGATTTAATAAAGGAAAAACAAGACCATGACCATTTGCCAATTGTCTGGCAGCTACATATTGTCTGGCTATATCACTTCCTACCGGAAGTCTGCCTAGATGGTATTCCAGCATCAGCAAAGCACTAATGATAATCAGGGCCAAACCAATGATTTTTCTAAAATTCATATTCTTCGGTGATTAAAGCCTTTCCTGTTGGAAAATCGGCTGAAATATAGAATATTTAAAAGTTTATTGTCGTTTATTGACCGGAAATCAGAATAGCAATAAAAGATCATTCTCTCAGAACTTTCCCGTTTTTTGTTCGCTTAAATTTTTCTTTGAATTGAATCTTTTTCGGCACTTCATGTCGCTGAAGAACTGATTCTAATTTGTTTGGGAGATATTTAAATTTGGATTCGTCACCTTCAATCACCAACACCAGTTTCTGCCCCAGCTCAGGATCTGGAATTCCTTTGAAATAATACGGCACGTCGATGATACCCGCCATCTTTTTCTCCAGCAATTCGGGAATGTGCTTCAACCCTCCGGATATAATGGCATTATCAATCCGACCCAGCCAGGTAAAAGATTTTTTGCCATTTAATTTCACCAGATCATTGGTCACCACCTTTTCCTCCAAATGATCTGCTTCTATCACCAGACAACCACGGTCATCCAGTGAAAAAACCACACCTTCGAGCGCCGAATATTCTTCTTCCACACCAATCTCGCGCAGTGCAACATGTGTCGCCGTTTCGGTCATGCCGAAACTGTGGAAAAATCTGTTTGGCAGAGCAGCCAGTTGTTTTTCCAGACCCGAATCTATCGGTGCGCCACCCAGCAAAACCTGTGGAATATTTTCGAGTCGTATCCGTACGCTTTCTTT
>CALDPJ010000329.1 GCA_937911795.1 uncultured Flavobacteriales bacterium
CAGATGCAATCTGATATTGACGTGAATTCTTGTCGAATGTCAGGAATCCACGAGCGGACAATACTTCCTCATCTTCGAGGTTTTCTTTTACTGAAAGGAATGTCGAATACAAATGATAGGGTTCGCTGTTGATCATGGTACCTACACCAACAGGACTACCTGAATGATCGACGAGGAATGTGTCGACCGGAATCATGATCTCCTCCGGATTGATTTCGGCTTCAAAATTCATAAAGTTTCTTTCAATTCCCGGACAACCGTGCGAAATTCGCGTACTTCCATTGAAGTTAAGAAACTTTTTATTGGCTTCGAGTTGCACCAAACCGATAAATGCAAAATTCGGGCTGAGCATAAAATCCTGCCCTTCGAGAATCTGACCGCGTGCCATTGTCTGCAATGTGGTATCTACCGAAATGTAATCGAATGCAATTTCTGTGGCCTTTTTATTCTCGTCGATGTAGTTATACTTTCCGCGACCGGTGTACATCTTCCGCGATTCAATTTCAACTTCGGCATTGAAAATCTTGTGGTACTCGGTAATGTAGTTTGCCACGATTCCCGCATTTTTTAACGGATCCATTTGTGCTCTTCTCAATATCCGTACGTGACCTTCGTCGGGTATAATTTTGGCATCGGCTACCCGGATGTGATCGATTCCGCGGGCGTCAATAATATTTTTACCCAAATCGTAAACGGCTTTCGGAGCCATAAAATTCAATGAATCCTGATCGGGATGCGTAGAGTAAAAATTCGATCGCGCCAGGTCCAGTTCCGTATCGATTACAAAATCGCTCGCAATTTCTTCGGAGGATTCCAATTCGATGGTATTGTCATCCATAAACCATTTGAACTTGTCCATGTAACAGACGTACTGATTCACAGGAAATTCCACGAAAGTATCGTCTCCGTTGGATTCGAATTCAGCCACGCGTTCGTTGAATTTTACATTGGCAGAAACATTGTCAGTCCGGAACGCCATTTCGGATTGATCCATCGTATTCAGCCGGAAATTCGCGGTATCAGCAGTAAATGCTTCGCGTTGAAAAACCATCAATTCGGATTCCAGTTCGGCATCAGAAAAATTCATGAGTCCTCCGGCGGTCATTCCTTTTGGTGTCAATTCAGCATAACCGCTGTCCAGTCGTGACTGCTCGGTAAAAAACATCAGCGGATCGCTCACAACCTCCAGCAACATTCGGTTGTCGTTGGGAATGTACAGCATATCGAGCTCTGTGGCATGTGCCTCGGGGACCGGCGGTGGGCCAGCCTGTGCCAGATTCTGGAATGAATTCGTAAGGCCTCTCGTGGAATCCGGATAAAAATGAAACTGATCAGATTGGGCGGTGGCCGACAGATAATCCACGACTCCATCTCCTTGTAAACCACCGTAGTTGAGCGTAATATCTGTCGTAAAATTGGCTTTGGTTCCGTACAACGGCAATCCTCCGCTACCCGTTTCACGCACAAAACCAAGCGAATAATCTTTCTGAACCTTGAGCTGTTCTTCGATATCCGGAAAAATTCCGGCCGATACGAGTGTCCCGTCAAAGAATATCTGATCGGTATCGAAATCGTTGAGACTATCGATTTTAAATGGTTCGACCTGAAAATAAAAACGGTCGCGATCGTATACTCCGCCGGCAATATCGCGGTTGTCGTAATATACAAAAGGCTTCTTCACACAATCAAAAACAGGATACTCCGGGTAATCAGGTTGCACGCCAGATTTGTTGTAAGGGTTATCAATGGAAAGCACCCCACGGATTCCCTCGAGTACATTTCGCACCCGCACCAGTCTTGCACGGGAATCCGGATCATTCTCCTCACGGTCTTCGAAACGTTCCACGTAAATCCGACAGGAATCGACATTCACCAGATCAATTTTGAAGTCATCATAACTGAATTTGTATTCTTTTCCGAAGAATTCGAATTTTCCTGCCCGGATCACTCCGGCAAAATCAAAGTTGCGGTTTTTCCGTAGCAACAACTCGCCGTTCTGAGGGAAAATGGCGACGTTTTGGGAATCGCTCAGAAAAATCCGATCCACCCCTTTCATCGCGAGGTCATAATTCAGAAGGTTGAGCGTTGCATTGTCCTCTCCCTGGGTTTCTGAATTGAAAACAATTACGTCGTAGTCGGTTTTTCCGCCGCTGGCCAGAATGTAGTTATACAGCCGGTCCTTTACCGTGATGTGCTGCCGTTCGATATCGTAATCAATA
This sequence comes from uncultured Flavobacteriales bacterium, assembly GCA_937911795.1. GTDB lineage: Bacteria > Bacteroidota > Bacteroidia > Flavobacteriales_D > SKUL01 > SKUL01. The sequence goes on from CALDPJ010000329.1 coordinate 2,220, forward strand.
AAACCTTTGTTTGACATGTCGATCAGCACCGGGATTATTTGTTGCGGCGGGAATCGCATATCCGCGGCAAGGCCTTCGATGTAAAATTCATCGGAGTTGATGGAGCGGGCGTACTTGCGGATGCTGTACAAAGGATTGAAAGCGGCCATTCCCTGCAACTGGTCATAGCGTTGCATCTGGAAATAATTAAAAGACTCGAATGCGGCTCGGTTCTGGGTACTTCCTACAAGGTTTCCGAAACTTATGAGCGGATCATCGATTTTCCAATACAAGGCCTCGAAATACATATCCACCATATGGAAGGAATTGTAATAAGGACTTTTGCTTTGTCCTTCGTCTTCGCGAATCAGTGTAAGCATCCGGGTGTCCTTCATAAACTTGAAAGAAAGTGCAGGGTGAACAATGGAGTCTTCTTCCAAATAAAAAGTAACCGCTACCCGATCGGAGATAATTCTGTCGGGCCGGATCGTGAAATTCAGTGACCTGCTTTGCAAAAAGGCCATGTCATCGCGGTAGATGGTTAAACTGGCTGGTTCGTCGGTTGTACCCGATCCCTGCAACTTGCTTCCGCGCATCGAAAAACCACCTTCGTAATCCATATCCTTCACGATATCACGAATCTTGAGCCTTTTGTTGTAAGATTCAAATGCCGGGTAACTGGTTTTGTCCTCATCCATTCCACCGAGTACTTTGTCGGTGACCATCCCTTTCAGCGGGTAATCGAAAAAGTTATTGAAGAACAAAACGGAATCTATCGTGTAGCTGGAGCCTTTTGTGCGGATTTCATAACTGCCTTCAACAATGGCGTAGGTTTCATTGGCTTCCAGGCCAGCGCGTTGCCAGGTAATTCGTCCGCCGTGACCTTCAAACCGATCCTGTGTTGGAAAATAAACACCGCTGGTAGAATAAATTACCGAGCTGTCGTTTTTTGCCAGGCATCTCAGGTCGATCTGCTCAAAAACCACCTTCGGAACCGAGTCGAATTCAAATGTATACCGGTCGTTGCTGGCTTGCCACGCTGTGGACGGAGAACGATAAAAAGTATTGCTTTCAAATAGCGTTGCCGAATTTTCTATAAAGGAAGTAAGGTTGGTTTTGCGCCGCTCCTTCACCAATTCTTCCATAATGGTTAACCACGACTGAAAGCTCTCGTCGCTTTGCCGCGATTGGGTAAACATGACCAGGGTAGTAAAGAAATTGCGGAAATCGGGATAAGCCTGCAACCGCTTTTTCAGCATTTCATCGCTGATGTTATAGATTCGCTTGCGCGCTTCTTCGGTAAACTTGCCGGAATTCCATGCAGGGGCGAACTGGGTTTCAACAAACTCCTTTCCGTCTTTTTTATTCGCATCCGTCAGCAACGTGGTAACATCCTGCAAAAATCCATCCTGAGTATGGGTGAAATTGCGCATGGACTGCCCCGAGGCCGTTACCGTCAACAGCAAAAAGCCGCTTAGTAGAAAGTATAGCGGTTGTTTCAACATCTTCTAATTTTTCTGTAATTCTAAAACTGCCCAGTGATTTTTTTCCGATTTCCGATGCAGCCGCAATCCACACGACTCCGCTTTCCGGACGAGATCGGTGACATCTGATTCAAAAAACCCACTCAACAAAAGTTTCCCCTCCTTTTCAAGGGCGTCGGTAAAAGTTTGCATATCATGCAACAGCACGTTTTTATTGATATTGGCCAAGATAACCTGAAATGTGCGACCATTAATCTGGTCTGCTGCGCCTTTTTCAACAGCTATATCAACAGGTTGATTCAGCGCAACATTCTCCAATGCGTTTTCAAAAGCGTGGCTGTCGTTGTCAATGGCAACCACTTCGGCGGCGCCCATTTTAGCGGCCAGAATTGCGAGCACTCCGGTACCGGTTCCCATATCGAGTACACTTTTTCCGTGGATATCGAGGTCCAGCATCTGTTTCATCATGAGCCAGGTAGTTTCATGGTGACCGGTTCCGAACGACATTTTCGGAGCAACTATAATTTCATAGGGCACATCGCGAGATGCATGAAACGGCGCCCGGATGCGGCACTTGTCGCCCACCTCTATCGGATGAAAATCGGATTCCCAGACAGCGTTCCAGTTTTGTTCCGCAATGGTTTCTATGTTGAAACTGACTACTGCGAGATCGTTTTTCAGTAAATTCATTTCGTCGAGAAAAGTGCGATCGAAGGAGGATTCCGCAATAAAGGCCTGCAAACCTGTTTCGGTTTCCATAAAACTTTCGAACCCGGCCTCGGATAGTGAAGCGATGAGTATATCGCGAAATGGCTCCGGCGGATGTACCGTAAAATCAACTTTTATATAATTCATCTATGTCTGTCTCTAATTAAAAGAGCGTGCAATGGCCAGAAAATCCTCGGCTTTGAGGGATGCTCCACCGATCAACCCGCCGTCTACATCCGGCTGCGCGAACAACTCTGCAGCATTACCCGGTTTGCACGATCCTCCATATAAAATGGATGTGCCCTCAGCAACTTCCTCACCAAAAAGACTGGTTAGCTGGGTGCGGATAAATCTGTGCATTTCCTGGGCCTGATCGCTTGAAGCGGTTTTGCCGGTTCCGATGGCCCAAACCGGTTCGTATGCTATTATCACATTTCCCATTTCATCCTCGCTGAATCCTTCAAGCGCTACTTTCAATTGCCTGCTCACTACTTTCTCCTGGTGATTGTTTTCGCGTTCGTCTAACGTCTCCCCACAACAAACAATTGCCTTCATGCCGGATTTCAAAATTGCTTCGGTTTTTTTACGGACTATTTCATCGTTTTCACCGAATAAGGTTCTGCGCTCTGAGTGACCTGTGATACAATATCCAACACCGAGAGCGGTCAGCATTTCAGGGCTGATTTCACCCGTAAAAGCTCCCGAATTTTCGAAATGGCAGTTTTGCGCTCCCACCGGAAGGTTTTGTTCCGGCTGCCAATCGTTGAGGGCAAATGGAAGGTAAAGTGCAGGTGGACAAATAATCAGCTCAACATCCTCGTAGGCCGCTCCGGTAGATGCCGAGGCGATATTACGCGTCAGTGATGCCGCCTCTGCCGGTTGAAGATTCATTTTCCAGTTTCCGGCTACAATTTTCTTCCTCATGGTTATAAATAGTTATCCTGCTATGGGTCTAATTTTCCGCTCTCAAACATACTGAAAAGCCCGCAGCCTACCTGAAGAATAGCGTCATAAACGATAAACAGCAAAAATTGATCGATGATTGGTTTAAAAACGGTGCGTTGAACTACCCTACCCGCACCCGTGGATCCAACCAGCCATAGATGATGTCCACGAGGATGTTGATGACCACAAACACCGTAGCGATCACAATTACCGATCCCATCACCACGGGAAGATCTTCTTTGACGAGCGCGTCATAAATTCGGTAACCCAGTCCTTTCCACGTGAAGACGTACTCGATAAAAACCGCTCCGGCAAGCAGGTATGCGAACCAACCAGAGATGGCAGTTATCACCGGGTTGAGGGCGTTGCGCAGTGCGTGTTTCATGACCACTGCGTAATAAGAAAGCCCTTTTGAACGGGCAGTACGCACGAAATCTGCGGACAACACTTCGAGCATGGAGCTTCGGGTAAGCTGAATAAAAATAGCCAATGGACGAATACCAAGCGTGAGTGCAGGAAGTATGAGATTCTTCAGATTGAGGTATTCTTTACCCGTGTAATCATCGTACGAATAGAGCGATCCGGATGAATTCAAACCCGTACCAGGAAGTGTAAAATACGATTCGATAAATGGAATGATTTCGGCTCCGGCCAACCCGTTGATCGCTTTTCCGAGCAACCAGATTCCCAACCCGATGAACAATCCTTTTACCGCCCACTTCACTCCGATGAGCCAGACCGGTTTTTGGGTTTTAATAATTCCCTTCGCTGCACCAACCCAACCCGGAATGGCGGCGAGCAGCATCAGTAAAATGGGCAATCCTGGTAAACTGGTAGTGCTGTACCAGAGTGTTGCACCGATCCATGAAATGATTATCGCCATAAAAAATGAAGGTCCAGACATTCCCATAACGGCAATTACGAACAACGAGCGATCGAAGAACCCATTCTTACGCACCGCTGCCACTACTCCGATGCTCACCCCGAGTATTATGGCCAGTGCAATTGCCGTCACCGCCAATACAATCGTACCCGGCATTGCTTCGGCAATTACGCTGCTTACTTTTTGTTTGGTTTGATAGGATCTGCGCAGATAGGGTTTCTTCAGCACCAAAGTTCGGTTCTCACCCAATGACGCAAGCTTCACATATTCATATTTCATCGGGTCGAGAAAAAGATACGACCCGCTGTTCTTCGGATTGTGCAACGACACCGGAAGCAGGTCGTTCATATACAACAGATATTGCTTGTGCAGCGGGAGATCAAGCCCCAGATCTTTTTTGATGATATCTATTGACTGCTTGTCCGCCCGTTGGCCGAGCATCATTCGCGCGGGATCGCCGGGAGAAATATTGAAAATCAGAAACACGAGGCTAACCACCCCGAACAACACCAGCAGGCCGTAAAATAATTTCCGGATGATAAACTGAACCAAACTTTAGTCGATAAGGTAATTAGCTTTTATTTCGCGGTATTCCGGAAAATCATTGAAGTGCCATTTGCCGAGGACGGTTCCGTTTTCCATCAGCAGCAACCCGGGATTGGACCGGATAATGGTTTTGAGGAAAATTTCATCGGCATTGTAGTAGGGGAAAATATTCTGATTCTCGTGTCGGAATGCTTCCACATCGTTGTACGCGCTCGAGGTAATTCCAAAAAACGGAATGCCATCTTCCTCTGCCATTTTAGCGAATTCATTCACCTGGGGTTGAATGCCTTCATTGGTTTTGTGGATATCGTAGGCAATCACTATAAATGAAAACCCTTCCCGCTCAAGAATCTCCATTCCGATGTCTTCACCATCTTCGTTGGAAACGCTGAAGACAGGAATGGGCGGTTCATAGCCGCGCTGCACAACCACCGATTCATCACTGGCAGATTCCACTTCCCACTCGTTCCACATTTTCTGTTCGAGATACACGTTGCTGAATTCGGTAATCGTCTCACCGGTTTCCTTGTGTTTCAGCACATATATATTAGCGTAAATCGTCGGTTCCAGCCCCAGTTCTTCGGCAGATTTCATTTGGTCAGTAATATTCTTACCCACCGCGTACGGCCGGTAATCTTTAATCGGCAGATGCATGTACGTGTAGAAAACAAATGCAAAAGTGAGCACCGTCATCGCGGCGGCAATGATCCATTCAATGTGTTTATACAACACAAATTGTTTCAGGATTAAATAGATCAGCGCTGCGATAATGGTGAATCCCATCGGGAACCACCAGCCAAACAACCAGCCTCCAAATGCGGCAATGATGGCCAGGGCTGCGATAAAAATACCGATGTCCTGGCGGATGCTGTTGAGTTTGATCCTTGCGCTTTCGACAACAAGGACAATCACAAAAAACAGCAGCGTCAGATCTTTGTAAAAAGACTCCCACGGCGTGAGCGAACGACCAACAGATCCGCGAAGAGCATCCCCAAAGCAACCGCAGTCGTTCACACAAACTTTATTGAACGACTCGCCGGCGCTCATGGCCGCAGTTTGTGCATCGTTGCAGGTTGCGGTGTACCACGTGAGCCATCCGAAAAATAAAGTCATAAGTAACAACACAATGTTTGTGAGTCGTGCCTTTGCTCCAAAGAGCACCGCTAGTCCGAGAATAACCTCAACAACCGTTACGATCATGGCAATGGGCAGTGCGAAATCAAAGAACATCGCCCAGAACGATCCGAGCGCACTTTCATCAAAATATTCTTCCAGCTTGTAGCTGAAACCCACCGTATCGTTGGCTTTGATCAATCCGCTCACAATAAAAACTGACCCCACCACTACCCGACTTATCCTGGTGGCGAGTCGCACTCCGGGCAACCCGGTGATCATCAAACCACCGCAAAGCAGCGCCGCCGTTGTGGCCATCCAGTACACGTGAAACTCATCGGGAGCATTGGTCGTCCATCCGATGATCAGCATGGCAACTCCTGCCAGAAGCAGCACCAATGCCGTGATTTTTTGGGTTGTGCTCAGTTCATTCATTGTTTTTGGGCTTTATTTCCGAAAGGTATCTGACTTCAACTTGTCCGTTCCGTTTTTAACAAACTTTTAAGCTTTCTGCTCATCCATCAAAATGAGCGCGAAAACAGCATAATTTAAAATATCCAGATAATTTGCTTCCAATCCCTCTGAAATCAACGTTTTTCCATCGTTGTCTTCAATCTGCTTTACGCGCAATAATTTCATCAATATCAAATCGGTGATGGACGACACGCGCATCGATCGCCACGCTTCACCGTAATCGTGGTTTTTGTTGCTCATCAGGTCGTGAGCATCACCGGCAATTACATTGTAAAAAGTCTCCGCTTCTTCGGGACTCATTTTCAGATTTGCCTTTCCATTCAACCTCAACTGCACAACTGCCATGATGCAGTAATTGATGATTCCCACAAATTCGTCGCGGGCATTTTCGTTGACTTTGCTCGTGCCTTTGAGCTGGATGGTGCGAATGCGATTGGCCTTGATGTAAATCTGATCGGTGAGTGAACTCGTTCGCAGGATTCTCCAGGCGCTGCCGTAATCTTTCATTTTGGTGAGAAAGATGTTGCGGCATTCGTCGATGATTCCGTTGAATTGTTCCGTGGTATTACTCATTATCTTTGACGCTTAATTCAGAATTTTTCGCCGTGAAAGATACATTTTTTGTTCCGCGACCATCGATCAACTGCCGCGGGTTTCTACTCGATTTTTCAACACCACGCGTGATGGGAATTCTGAATGCCACTCCCGATTCTTTTTACACGCGCGGAAGAAACTCTGCGGCAACTGAATTGACTGAACTTGCAGATCAGATGCTGAAGGATGGTGCGGATTTGCTCGACATCGGCGGCTACTCCTCCCGACCCGGCGCGGAGGATATTTCGGAGCAGGAAGAGATCAACCGGGTGGTTCCGGTGATTGAATCGGTTTTGGAAAAACATCCGGATGCTATTATTTCGGTGGATACTTTTCGCGCCCGCGTGGCAGAAAAAGCGTTAAATGCCGGAGCCGCAATCATCAACGACATCAGCGGAGGAACCATTGACAGCGAGCTGACTGACGTGGTGATCGAAAACAATGTTCCGTATGTGTTGATGCACATGCGTGGTACGCCGCAAACCATGGCTCAGCACACTGACTATGACGATGTGCTTCAGGATGTAATGACCACCCTTTCGGAAAAGATCAACCGGCTGCGCGAAAAAGGTGTTGCTGATATCATTGTAGATCCGGGTTTTGGTTTTGCGAAAAAGCGATCACAAAGTTTTCATTTACTGAATAAACTTGAGGTTTTTAAAGTGTTGAATTGCCCGGTGCTGGTGGGTATTTCGCGCAAGTCTATGATTTCAAAAACCCTCGGTATCACCGCAGAAGAATCGCTCAACGGCAGCACGGTGCTGCATACTATTTCTTTGCAAAAAGGAGCAAATATTTTACGCGTTCACGATGTAAAGGAAGCCGTGCAGGCGGTGCGGTTGTGGGAGAAGGTGAATGCAAAATTTCCGGCGTAGCTCGCGCTTGCAGCGGTTGCGAGGGGCTACGACCACCCTCCAGAACATTCCCCTCCCATTTCTTTTGCTCTATGCTACTGCGGTCTATATGCGCTCTACGCTAAACTTTGGGTCTTAGAATCTTCGTGGCAAAAAAGAACTGGCATTCACAATGAAAAAATTTGCCACAAAGTCGCGAAGGCACAAAGAGGTCTATATGCACTCTACGCTAAACTTTGGGTCTTAGAGCCTTCGTGGCAAAAAAAAACTGGAATTCACAATGAAAAACTGCCACAAAGTCGCGAAGCATTTTCATGAAGACTTCTCCAAAACATTCCCCACCCATTTCTGTTCTGTAATAGCAGCACCCAAAGCATTCCTCTTAATACCTAACTTACCTTAATTTTGTGTGCCTGAATCAAAACGCGCTGCTGATCAATGACCGAAAGAACATTTGCCTTTGTCTTTTTCCTGTTGTTTTTTTCATTGCTGCCCGAAATTGTGTTCTGCCAGGAAAATTACACCATCAGCGGGTATGTGAGCGACGGCCAGAGCGGAGAAAACCTGATCAATGCGAATGTGTACATCAAAGAACTCACCTCCGGAACCACCACCAACTCCAGCGGTTTTTATTCTTTTCAAATTGAAGCGGGAGATTATACACTGGTCGCATCTTTTACCGGATACGAGCGCTTCGAACAGAAACTGGAATTCGGCGAAAACCGCAAATTGCGCATCAATATTTCTCTGAATCCGCACACGTTGGACGAAGTGAAAATCACCGCCGACCGCGACCGAAATACGAACAGCGTGCAAATGGGCGAAATCAATCTCGAAGTTCAGGAAATTAAAAAAATTCCGGCCTTTCTCGGTGAAGTCGATGTACTAAAAACCATTCAGCTTTTGCCCGGCGTTCAGTCTGCCGGCGAAGGAAATACCGGCTTTTACGTGCGTGGTGGCGGTCCCGATCAAAACCTGATCCTGCTCGACGATGCGGTGGTTTACAACGCCTCTCACCTCTTCGGATTCTTCTCGGTATTCAATGCCGACGCCGTAAAAGACATCAATCTTATCAAAGGTGGAATTCCGGCAGAATACGGAGGAAGACTGGCATCGGTGCTCGAAGTAACGATGAACGAAGGCAACAACCAGGAATTCCACGGCGAGGGCGGAATCGGATTGATCGCCTCGCGACTTACCCTTGAAGGACCGATTCAAAAAGGCAAAAGTTCGTTTCTGGTGAGCGGAAGACGCACCTACATTGATGTTCTCACCAAACCTTTTATCCCGAAAGATTCTCCGTTCGCCGGGTCCGGATACTACTTCTACGACCTCAACGGAAAAGTCAACTACCGCTTCAGCGACAAAGACCGCATTTCGGTATCAGGTTATTTTGGTCGCGATGCTTTCACCTTCAACAGCAACGCCGCCGACGTCACCTTCGACATCCAGTGGGGAAACGGAATGCTCGCTGCAGACTGGACGCACCTTTTCAGCGATCAACTTTTCAAAAAAACGGTGATCAGCCACACGGCATATGATTTTGAATTCGGCGGAACACAGGAAGATTTCAACATTCAGCTCTATTCCAAAATCCGCGATTACAGCGCCAAAAGCCACTTCACGTGGTATCCCGATATCCGCCACGAAGTGAAATTCGGAGTGGATTACACTTTTCACAACTTTATGCCCAATAACGCCACCGCTACGCAGGGAGCAACGGTTTTTGATCTGGGCGAGGAACAACAGTTCTTTGCACACGAAGCAGCGGTTTTTATTCAGGATGAATGGGATATCACCGACATGTTTGCCGTCAACGCCGGAATTCGCATTTCGGGTTTTCAGCACACGGGGCCGTTTACCCGCTTTCTGGTAGATGAAAACGGACAAAAAACCGACACGATCCGGTACAGTCGCGGAGAGAATATCAGAACCTACGGTGGTATTGAGCCAAGAATTTCTGCGCGATTAAAGCTCAACACCCGCTCTTCAATCAAAGCCGCTTTCACCCAAAATTACCAGTATGTTCACCTGGTTTCGATTTCGGCAGTTTCGTTGCCTACGGATGTCTGGCTACCCACCACATCGATTGTCGAACCGCAACTCGGACGGCAGTACAACATCGGCTACTTCAGAAATTTTGCACTGAATAAATACGAAGCTTCGGCCGAAGTTTATTATAAAACAATGGATAACCTGGTGGAATACCGCGAGGGAACTAATCCCGAAGACGGTGTGAACAACAACGAGGACAATCTGCTGACATTTGGTTCGGGAAGATCGTATGGAATCGAGTTGTTTTTTAAGAAGCGCTACGGAAAAACTACCGGTTGGATCGGCTACACGCTCAGCAAAACCGACCGGGTCTTTGAGGACATCAACAACGGCGAACGGTATCCTGCAAAATTTGATCGGCGACACGATCTTTCTTTAGTGATCATGCACGAATTCAGCGAGCGGTTTTCCATCTCCGGAACATTCGTTTACGCCACCGGAAATGCCATCACCTTACCAGTCGGAAGATATTTTATGGAGAACCAATTGGTGAGTATTTATGGCCCGAGGAATGAAGTACGTATGGCAGCGTATCACCGGATGGATCTGAGCGCGACCTATTATTTCAAAAAATATAAAACGCGAATCAACGAAGAAACCGGTGAGGAAATTCAGAAGAAAAAACGGATTCAAAGCAGTTTGACTTTGGCTGTTTATAACGCCTACAGCAGGATGAATCCTTACTTCTATTATTTCGCCTCCGACGGTAATTTTTCCGACGGAACTTTTGCCCTCAGCGCGCGGCAAGTTTCGCTGTTCCCGATTTTACCTTCACTCACATGGAATTTTGAATTTTAACCAATGAAACAGATTCTCACTTTTTGGATGATAGCGGCTATGTTGGCAATAATTGTTCAGGCCTGTGAAAAAGAAGTGGATGTGGAAATTCCGCCGATTGATGCGCAGGTAGTGGTGGAAGGATCGATTGAACCCGGTCAGCCGC
>CALDPJ010000330.1 GCA_937911795.1 uncultured Flavobacteriales bacterium
CCGGTCAATCGCTCCAGTTCGCGCAGACCATCATCGATCAGGTAGTAGCCGACGTGCTTGCGGCGTTCGGCGGCGGGACCCTCGTCGTCGCTGTTGAACGCTGCCGTGGCGAGCCCGATTGCGGATGCCGCCACCACGGTCTCGGTGCGACCGCTGCGGCGTGCGATCCGCTCCACCACATGACGGTAGCGATCGCGGGTGGCAAAGTTCATCCGCGAGTAGAAGCGGGCGGGATCGGTGCGGAGCAGCGCCTCAATGCCGCTCTGCCCCTCGACAAAGCGACGCCAGTCGCGACGGCCGATGGTGCGCAGCGAGGTGATGCTGTTGGCCATCATGATCTGGGTGTGGGCCACGCGCTGAGTGGCTCGACCTGCTGCGTAGTCGGGGCGGAGCCCCTCCTCGCTCAGCCAGCGCTCCAGCCAGAGCAGGGCCGGTGAGGCGCCGGCCGTGAGACGCAACTGCGAGAGCAGTCGTGCCACAAAGATCGGCGTAAGCCGCACCCGATGTCCCACCGTATTGCGCAGCGTGTTGAAAGAACCATAGGCGTTATCGAGTTCGGCATAAGCTTTTTCGTTGAGCGTGTTGGTCTGAATATTCATGCTCGCACCAAATGCCGCAGCACCATTGGTCGATGTTCCTACTCCGCGCTGAATCTGAATGTTTTCTGCCGAGGAGGCAAAGTCGGGCATATTCACCCAAAAAACACCGTGCGATTCTGCATCGTTGACTGGAATCCCGTTGATGGTGGTATTGATGCGCGTCTGGTCGCTTCCACGGATGCGAATTCCGGTGTAACCGACTCCGGCTCCAGCATCGGAAGTAACAACAGTTGAGGGCGTGAATTGAAGTACATAAGGCAAATCCTGACCGTAATTTGCGGCTTCAATTTCATCGCTGTTCATATTGGTGTAGGTGGTTGGTGTTTGTTCTCCGGCGCGTGTAGCCGAAATCACCACTTCGTCCGAGACGAAGGAAGATGAAGGGAGTACGAAATCCAGAGCTGTAGTTTTACCGGAAATAACTTCAACCGAATCAAGAATCGTTTGGTATCCGAGGAAGCTTGCCTTCAAAAAAACCATTCCCGGCTTAAGATTTCGCAGCTCATACCTCCCATTGGCATTGGTAAAAGTACCTTTATAGGTGTCCTTGATGACGATGGTTGCACCGGCAAGCGGCTCCTGATTCTGGTTGTAGACTGTTCCTGAAATGTGGTTTTGTGACCAACCTGCAAGCGCAGAAAGTAAAAATAAAGTGACGGACAATACTGATTTCATCATACAATTGTTTAAAATGACAATTGCAGAAATCAGGGGCTATTTTCCCGCAAATAAATAATACGATTTAAAAACCTCCTCCCTTCGCCGGCATTATCCGGATCAGGTAATATGGGTATAATCTCAGCCTGACATCCCGAATGGTTCGGGAGATAAGGCACCCCTGTGAGACGCCGCAAAAGTATCAACTAATATTCATCCGCCAAAGAATCTTTCGGATTGTTCGATTACATCCGAGACAGTCGCAGCAACCACCTGAAAACAGATTTTTTGTACGGAGGATAAAGCATTTTAAAGCTGAGCCAACTGCGTTTTATCACACCGCGCTCGTTCGAAAAGGCGAGAAACCCGTGCCGTCCGTTGGTCTTGCCCATGCCGCTGTTATTTACGCCGCCAAACGGCAAATACGGATTGATGATCGTGATGAGCATGTCGTTGATTCCCACCCCTCCGGAGATGGTGTGTTGCATCAGGTAATCAATACGCTTATTATTGTTACTCATGACATAGAGCGCAAGTGGTCTTTCCAGTTTATGGATGATGGCAGGTATCGATTTCCAATCCTGAAAAGTGATAATGGGCAGAATCGGCCCGAATATTTCTTCCTGCATTACTTTCATATCACCGGTGACACCTGTGAGTAGAAATGGTGAAATGGTTTGATTTTCTTCATTAATATTTCCTTTTAATACTACTTCGGCACCTTTCGCAATGGCATCTGAAATGAAAGATTTCATGCGCGATACTGCAGCGGCATTGATCAGTTTCACGTAATCAGGCGAGCCCGTTGTCGATTTATCCTCAGAACCATAAAACCGATGCAGTGCGTTTTTAAATTCAGCAACAAATTCTTCGACGCGGTTTTCGGGAACCAGCGCATAATCGGGAGCAATACAGGTTTGTCCGGCGTTGACGCATTTTCCCCACACGATTTTTTCTGCCACTGATTTCATTTTCACCTGCTCGTCGATCACAACCGGAGATTTACCACCCAATTCCAGTGTAAC
>CALDPJ010000331.1 GCA_937911795.1 uncultured Flavobacteriales bacterium
GGTTCATCACGGCGTCGTTGCCCTGGGTGATTTCAATGGTGAACTGCTCTGTCGGAGGATCAATTTTCTTCACCGGAACTGAAGTTTTTAATACATCGTGTTGAGCCTGTCGGCTTGCTTTCTGATCGAAACCAACGCCCCAGCCGTACATTTCGCTGTTCAAGATGATTTCCCATTCGGCCTCACCGGGAATCGTCCAAAGCGTGTATTTGCCTTGCGGGAGTATTTCTCCACCGATGTTAAGATCGGCCGTTGTGGTAAATGTTGTCGCTTCGTTGGCACCGGTTCTCCAGACTTCGCCGTAGGGGATGAGTTCTCCAAAAATGGTTCGTCCTTTTTTGTAGGGTCGGCAATAATCAACGATGATGGTATTTCCTTCGGAAACGAACTCCACGGTAGCTGCGGGACTATGGCGCTTGGTGTCATATCTCAACCATTGAAAAGCGATAATGGCAATTACAAGCAATGCTACGAGGCCCACTGCAAGCCAGATGAAAAACTTTTTCATGGATGGATACAAGATTGATTCACCCGAAAAATACACATTCACTCATATTCTATTGCAATATCTGAAAAATAAAAAAGCGGCAACCAGATGGCTGCCGCTTCTTTAACTACATTTTTTCGGAATTATTTGCTCCATGCGGTCAGCATCCAGTGGCGTTGCTCAAGGCGTTTCAGGTAGCCTGTTGCCAGGTCTTCTGTAGCGCTGTCGCCGATTTCTCCGGCTGCGTCAATGGTATCCATCAGGAAAGAGAAAAGCAATTCGAAATCTTTCAGAATTTCGGCCACCATTTGATCCGAGTTGGTGTCTTCGGGAGCTTCTTCAATCTCTGCTGTTTCGAGGTATCCTTTCATTGTGCTGATCGGTCTTTTACCGAATACACGGATGCGCTCAGCAATTTCATCGATCTGGAGTTTTACGGCTTCGTATTCCTGCTCAAATTGTTCGTGCAGTTCAAAGAAATCTTTGCCGACAACATTCCAGTGAAAATTGCGCAGTTTCTGATAATGAACCTGATAATTGGCCAATAGCTTGTTCAGGGCGTCAACTACTTCTTTTGTTTCATCTTCTGAAAATCCTAATTTACTGTGTGTAGACATTTTATATATTTTTTTAATTAATAATAATTCGAAGTGCGGATTGACATTAGAAAGATAAGCAATTGTTGAAGACTTAACAGATTAATGCAACCCTTTCGCGCTTAAATATCGTTCTGCGTCCAGTGCAGCCATACATCCGGTTCCTGCAGCGGTGACTGCCTGACGGTATATTTTATCGGCGGCGTCTCCGGATGCAAAAACACCTTCTACATTTGTTTTTGACGTTCCCGGCTGCACCTTCAGGTAGCCGACGTCATCCATGTCAATCCAACCTTTAAAGATATCGGTGTTGGGTTTGTGCCCGATGGCAACGAAAAATCCGGTTGCGGCAATGGTGCGTTCTTCGCCGGTGTTGGTATCTGCCACACGTACTCCTTCTACGGTTTTGTCACCGAGAATTTCTTTCGTTTCGGTGTTCCAGTGAATTTCAATGTTTGCGGCATCCATCACGCGTTTTTGCATGATTGCCGAAGCGCGCATTTCGTCACGGCGAACGAGCATGTGCACCTTTTTGCACAATTTCGAGAGGTAAGAAGCTTCTTCGGCAGCGGTATCTCCGGCACCTACAATCACCACTTCTTCGCCTTTATAAAAGAATCCGTCGCAAACGGCGCAGGCACTTACACCATGACCATTCAACCGTTCTTCGCTTTCAATACCAAGCCATTTTGCGCTTGCTCCGGTGGCGATGATTACGCTGTCTGCGGTAATCACTTTGTTTCCATCGATGGTTACTTTATGGACCGGCCCGGTGAAATCGACCTGAGTTGCAATTCCCCAGCGGACTTCGGTACCGAAACGTTCAGCTTGCTTTTGAAAATCGATCATCATTTCTGGTCCCTGAACGCCCTCGGGATACCCCGGATAATTCTCTACATCCGTTGTAATAGTCAATTGACCTCCGGGTTGAAGACCCTGATACATTACCGGTTTCATTTCGGCGCGGGCGGCATAAATTGCGGCAGTGTATCCGGCAGGTCCCGATCCGATGATCAGACATTTTACGTGTTCAGTTTCTTCGCTCATTTTATATTTAGGTTTTTTGATCTGCTTTTGTCACCGCAAAAATAACAACTCTAAGTGAGGGAAATCCGAACGATTGGGGAAGGTGATGGAGGGATTGATTTGGTTTATGACGATTGACGATTGACGATTTGGGATTTACGATTGACGATTT
>CALDPJ010000332.1 GCA_937911795.1 uncultured Flavobacteriales bacterium
GTTGGCCGTTATGCCGTGGCTGCCGAGTTCAAGCGCAAGTTGCCGGGTAAGCTGAGCCACGGCGGCTTTGGAAGGTCCATAGGCCGTCCGCCCGACTCCTGCCCGATAGCCGGACACCGATGAAAGGTTGATAATACGGCCGTACCTCTTTTCCTTCATCCCACCCGCTGCGCGCTGGGCGCAATGAAAGCTCCCGGTCACATTGACGTTCAGGACCGCGTTGAAATCCTCCGCCGAGAAGCTGTCGAACGGGTCGACACGCAGGATGCCGGCGCTATTGACCAGGATGGTTGCCGCGCCCTTCCACTCTTCCGCCCTCTTGAAGGCTGCGTCTATTGACCCTCGGTCCGTGACGTCGAGCGTCACTCCGAGGGCCGCGCCCTGGGCCTTCTCCACGCGGGCAACAGTTTCATGAACGCCGTCCTGATTGATATCGGCCGCCACAACCGGGACGCCGGCCGTTGCCAGGAAAATTGCTGTCGCCTGCCCGATGCCGGATCCGAACGTTCGTCACCGCTTCCTGGACTGATTTATTGTTGACTCGACAATTCGGCAAAACGATCGGGATAATCCGTAATCAATCCGTCTACGCCCATATCCAGCATTAATTGCATCGCCTGAATTTCATTTACGGTCCAGGGATATATTTTCATATCGCGCTCGTGGCACCAGTCCACCAGTTCCTGGGTAACCAACACATAGTGCGGACTGTAGATGGGCGGTGTGAAACCCAGTTTAACCAAATTATCTTCGGGAGATAAATTGTTGTCTACCAGCAATGCACCATAAAAACCGGGTTCCAGCATATTGTATTCCTGCAGCATGCGCACATCAAAACTCTGAACGATGCTTCGGTTCGAAAGATTTTTCTCCTGAATGAGACCGTACATGATTTTCGCGAAAACCGCAGGCGGAGGCGTGAAATAATTGTCCCATTCCGGCCTCGATTTTAATTCGAAATTGTAACAGGGCAGTGGTAGATTGTTGCTCCGGCAATGTTCGTCTACGGCATCGATTAGATCTGTGACCCGCGGTTTGCTGACGCGAAAACTTGCTTGATCCGGAAACCGCGGATTGGGTTTGCTCCCGCAGTCGAATTGTTCAATTTCCGAATATTTCATATTCAAAATCCGGAACTCATGTGCGCGGTGTTCGCTGAATTCATTACCGAGCGGATCCAGGCAAATGTCTGCCGAAAAATAAGGTTCGTGCGACGCAATGAGTTCGCCTTCTGCCGAAACGGCCACATCCATTTCAAGGGTTTTGGCGCCCAGATCAACCGCTTTAATAAAAGCAGGAATGGTATTTTCCGGCATTAACCCGCGGCAGCCTCTGTGCCCGTGAAGGTTGAATCCCGAATCGGAATTTAAATTAGAACTCATTCGTTTTTACAAGACGCCAAAGATCGCGATTTGTTTTCAGATGCAACCGGATTATATAATCCCTCAACAGCGTTATCTTTGCCAGCTTCAATGAAAAAGGTTTTTAAAATAGCCGGATGGATCATTTCCGTTCTGGTTTTGGTGGTACTGGGATTCGCCGGTTATGTAGTTGCTGTTTCTTCGCTGGAGCCTCCTGCGGTTGAAGCCTCAGAAGTCATCTTTCCGGAAGTAGAATACGTTTCTGATACCGATCGGCGGGCAGGACCAAATCATTTTTTCCTGAACGAATTTGGTAATTGGGAGATGTACATCGAAGGAGATGCCCTGGAGCGTGGAATCATCAATGGTAAACTGAGCGGCAACTTGCTGTTTCAACAGGAAAAACATTTTACCGATCAGATCCGGAAGATGGTGCCGAATGAAAGCTACCTGAATTTTCTGAAATACTTCGTAGGTTTCTTCAACCGCAATATGGACGAACACGTTCCGGAAGAATATCAGCGCGAAATTTATGGGGTGTCGCTTTCTGCTCCCGATACCTTCGATTTTATCAGCGGAAAGTACGACCGCATGATGAATTATCACGCGGCGCATGATATCGGTCACGCGTTGCAGAACCTGGCGTTGGTGGGCTGCACCTCTTTTGCGGCCGATGGCAGATTGACCAAGGACGGTAAATTGATTTCCGGTCGCAATTTTGATTTTTATGTGGGCGATGGATTTGCCGAGAACAGAATCGTGGCGCTCGTAAAACCCGATTCGGGCTATGGGTTTTTATCTGTCACCTGGCCAGGAATGATTGGTGTGGTTTCAGGAATGAATGAAGCCGGATTAAGTATTACGCTCAATGCGGCTCCGTCAGAAGTTCCGTCGTCATCTGCCACTCCCATTTCTATTCTGGCGCGTGAAATTCTGCAATACGCCGGCACCATCGACGAAGCAATGGAAATTGCCCGCTCACGCAAAACTTTTGTTTCTGAGTCATTGATGATTTCGTCGGCCGCCGATGGCGAAGCTGTTCTGATTGAAAAAACACCCCATGAAACCGCACTGTTCAGACCCGGTCAATTGCCGCTGGTTTGTTCGAATCATTTTCAGAGTGAAGCATTTTATGATCTTCCGCGGAATGAAGAATCCATTCGCACCTCCGATTCACCCTACCGTTTCGAACTGATGTCTACCGTGCTCGATACCGCTGCAGAACTCACTCCGCAGAAAGTCGTGGACATTCTTCGTCACCGCGGAGGATTGAATACCGATTCCCTCGGATTGGGAAATCCAATGTCCATCAATCAGCTCATTGCGCATCATGGCATTGTTTTTCAGCCGGAAGATCGTTTGGTATGGGTTTCATCCAGCCCATATCAGCTCGGGGCGTTTGCCGCTTACGACCTGAAAGAGATTTTTGGAAGTCAACCCGTCGCCGGAAGTTCAATGGCGGTGGACAGCCTGACCATTCCCGCATCCAATTTTATAGAAACAGAAGAATTTGCACGATTCAATAAATATCGGGTTTGGCTGGAGGAAATGAAAGCTACCATGGGAGAAGAAAAAATGATTTTCAGTGAGGCAGAAGTCGATGCGTATTTGGCCCTCAACCCACATTACTATCTGGGCTACCTGTTGGCAGGAGAATATTTTCTTGAGCTCGGAGAAAATTCGGTAGCGGCGAAATATCTGGAAAAGGCGCAGAAAAAAAAGTTTCCGTATGCTTCAGAACGCCGGAAAACGGAGGAATTATTGAAAAAAGCATTGAAGCGTGAATCCTGAACTGCATCCGGCAATAGAACGGGCAAATACTGAAGAGATTCGAGAATTTCAGGATGCGGCATTGCGCAGATTTATTGGGCAGGTGGCGCAGAAATCGCCTTTTTACCGAAGAATGTTTGAAGATAACGGAATTGCTGCCGGTGATATTCAATCGGTGGAGGATCTCGTGAAATTGCCCGTTACGACCAAAAGTGACCTTCACTACGCCAACTCCGATTTTTATTGTGTTCCCCGCAGGGCGATCATCGATTATGTCACCACGAGTGGCACACTGGGCGATCCGGTGACCTTGGCGCTCACGGAAAACGATCTTCAGCGGCTGGCATACAACGAAGCGCTTTCTTTTGCGGTAGCGGGCTGTGATGCGGACGATGTTTTTCAGCTGATGACTACCCTCGACCGGAGGTTTATGGCCGGAATGGCGTATTTCGCCGGGGCGAGAAAACTCGGGGCAGGGGTGGTGCGCGTAGGCTCAGGAATTCCGGAATTGCAGTGGGATACCATAGCGCGCATCCAACCAACTGTGATTGTTGCCGTTCCTTCTTTTCTGGTGAAGCTGATTGAATTTGCTGAAGCGAATGGAATCGATTACCGCAATAGTTCGGTGAAAAAAGCAATCTGCATCGGGGAACCGTTGCGCAAGGAGGATTTTGCTTTGAACACGCTCGGTAAAATGATCGCGGATAAATGGCCGATAGATTTACATACAACTTATGCGTCAACAGAAATGTCTACCGCTTTTACCGAATGCGAACACGGTGTGGGCGGGCATCATCACCCGGAACTGATCGTTGTCGAGTTGCTCGATGAGAACAATCAACCCGTACCGGATGGTGAAATGGGCGAAGTGACGATTACCACGCTCGGAGTAGAAGGCATGCCGTTGATCCGGTTCAAAACGGGCGATTTGTGCAAAGCCCACCGCGAACCCTGTGCCTGTGGTCGCACTACATTGCGGTTGAGCCCGGTGCTGGGCCGAAAGCAGCAGATGATTAAATTCAAAGGAACGACGTTATATCCGCCGGCACTGTATGACGTGCTGAATCTGATTGATGGAGTGAATGATTACGTGGTTGAGGTGTACACCAATGAAATGGGCACCGATGCCATACGCATTAAAATGCACGCCAGCCGCAGTGATGATGACTTTATCAAAATCGTGAAAGATCGGTTCCGCGCCAGACTACGGGTAGCTCCCGAAATTGAATTTGTCTCCGCCGCCGAAATCCAACCGCTCAAATTTCCTGAAATGAGCAGAAAGCCGGTGGTGTTTGTGGATTTGAGAAAAAAGTAAATTTTAATGGTTAATGGTAAGTGGTTAATGGGGATTTAGCTCCTCTAAAAAACCTGTATCTGGGACGTACACCCATTAACCATTAACAATTAACCACTAACCATTAAAAACAATTCTCCAAAATTCTCGTAATCATCTCCGTTTTAGAAATACCATAAACCTCGCACTGCTGTGGTAAAATACTCACTTCCGACATGCCAGGAACAGTATTGATCTCAATGCAATACAATCCTTTTTCGCTGAGGATAAAGTCGATGCGCGCAAATCCGTCGCAATCCATAAAGTCAAATATTTCCTCTGAGGTGCGCAGGCATTTTTCGAAAGCATCTTCTGGAATTCGTGCCGGAGTGATTTCTTCGCGGCTCGCTTCGCTGTATTTCGCATCGTAGTCAAAAAACTCATTGTACGACACGATTTCAGTAATCTGCAGCGCAGTGGCTTTTCCGTCTATTTTTAAAACTCCGCACGTAACTTCTGTTCCGGTGACGAGGGCTTCTACCATTACGTGGCTGCTTTCTGCAAATGCTTTTTCAATGGACGGCAATAGCTGTGCGACGTCGTTTACCCTCGAAATCCCGAGACTGGAACCCGCGTTGGTAGGTTTTACAAAACAAGGCAAACCGATCTGATCGATCAATTTCTTTTCGTTCACCTCGCGTGGGCTTTTCAGCAATTTCGATTCCGCCACTTTAAACCCACCGCTGCGCAGCATCGAGACCGTACTGAATTTATCAAAGGTCAGCGCCATGTTCAGCACTTTCCCGGTGTTGTACGGCAAGCCGATCATCTCGAAATAACCCTGCAGCAAGCCATCCTCGCCCGGAGTTCCATGCACGGCAATAAAAGCTGCATCAAAAATGCGTTTTCCGCTTTCTGTTGCCACCGAGAAATCATTCTTATCCACCAGGAATTCCTGGTCGTTGATGTGCGCTGTCCAACCATTGCGGTCAATGACGATCAGAATCGGATCATATTGATCGCGATCGATGTTGTTCATCACCATTGCTCCGCTTTTCAGCGAGATGGCTTTTTCACCGGTATAACCGCCGCAAACAACGGCGATGCTTCTCTTTTTTGACATCGGTTGGGAATTTCACCAAATGTAATCACGCAGGTGGTACAGCGCTTTCATCACCCGCGAAATAATTCACAATAAATATTGAATATCCTTGTTTTAAGAAAGCTGCGGAGCCGTTCGGCCTTGGGTCAAAGTAGTATATTTGCTGGCTCTACAGCACAGGGGAATCATATGAAAACTTTTTTTGCGTTTCTGATCAGCCGGGTATTCTGGATCAATTTGCTGATTGCGGCTTTTGTCGTATTGGCAATCGTTTTCGGATCGTTGCATTATCTTAAAAGTTATAGCATGCACGGCGATACGATCACCGTTCCCGATTTCAGCAACATCCCCATTGGTGAATTAGACGGGATGATCAAAAACCACGAACTGCGCTACTTGATTGTTGATTCGGTGTACAGCGATGCCCACGATCGTGGCGTAGTAGTCAATCAGAATCCCGATCCGAAGGCAGAAGTCAAAAAAAACCGGAAAGTATATCTTACCGTAAATGCCACACTTCCGCCAATGGTGACGATGCGCGATATGGTGGGCTTATCCAAACGCCAGGCAATATCAATGTTGCAGGCCATGGGACTCGAAGTGGATTCACTCGTTTATCAACCCGACATTTGTGTGGATTGCGTGCTGGATCAACGGCATAAATCAGCGCATATTCCGGCTGGCACAAAATTGCAGAAAGGCGAAAAAGTTACGCTTGTACTCGGCAGCGGCCGCGAAGGCAGGGTAGTGGTTCCACGTCTCACAGGCCTTACCTATGCCGAGGCAACAGAAATAATCCATTTGAATTCACTCACCCGTGGGACTGTTATTTTGTGCGACGGCTGCGAAACTTCCGAAGATTCGGTGAGGGCCATTGTTTACCGGCAGATACCAATGTTTCGCGAAGACGGACGCTCGGTGATTCCGATGGGGTCGTCGGTTGATCTCTATCTTACGACAGATACCAGTGCGATTAGTATTCAGCAACCCGACACCACGTTAATTCCTTGATTTTATGAAATACATATTCTTCATTGCGTTAGTTTTATCATCTGGAAGCCTTTGGCCACAAGAAGGATCTGCTCCTTTGATTTACAACCGGATTCAGGAAAAGGAAATGAAACAACGTGCAGAGCGACTGAGAGACAATCCTGTTCAACCGCGGGCCAACGGT
Organism: uncultured Flavobacteriales bacterium; assembly: GCA_937911795.1. GTDB lineage: Bacteria > Bacteroidota > Bacteroidia > Flavobacteriales_D > SKUL01 > SKUL01. The sequence continues at coordinate 6,681 of CALDPJ010000332.1, forward strand.
ATGGAATTGCCTTTTGTTGATGATTTTTCTACAGATAAATTTCCAGGAAATACCGACGGTGAACCCGAACACTGGCTGGATTTATCTGCATTCAGGAATTACACCAATGCTATTAATCCACCATCACTGGGTGTGGTGACCTTCGATGGAGCAGATGAATATGGTTATCCGTATGACTTTAATGCTAATATCAATGGAGTACCTTGTGATACCCTTACTTCTGTGCCGATTAATCTTAATTATCCCGCATCCGATAATATTTACTTTAGTTTCTTTTATCAAGGTAAGGGGTTGAGAGAAAAACCTGAACCACAGGACTCTTTGACGCTGGAGTTTTATGCTCCAAACCTCGATCAGTGGTTTCATGTATGGTCGGTGCCGGGTTCAGAAATGACCGAATTCGAGAAGGTGATTTTTCAGATTACTCATGAAAAATACCTGAGAGATGATTTCCAGTTTCGGTTTGTGAATTACGCAACCCCGCGAGGAGCGCTCGATCACTGGCACATCGATTATGTTCAGCTCGATCGGAATCGTTCGATCGACGAAGATATCGATGATGTTGCATACAGATATCCGGTCCGGACAATTCTCCAGGATTATTCGAGCATGCCGTGGAAGCATTTCATTCAGAATCCGGGGAATTATATGGCCGATGAAGTTCAACTCACGGCGTTTAACAATAATATAGCGTTCCCCGAAAATAATGATCTCGGTAATCGAACCATTTTTGACCGGACAGTTGAGGTTTATTATGATGGTGTTCTGCAAGGTCAGACCATCAATGAAAGCAGTCCTCCAATAACTGCACAGAATGAACTTATACTTACGGAACCGATCAATTCCGGCTCTTTTAATTATGTTTTTGACACAGACGTAAATGATACCTGCGCGGTGTTCGATGTTTACTTTTCAAACGAGGTCACACCTGATATTCACCCACAAAATAACGTCGTTCACTTAAAACAGGAATTTTACAGCTATTATGCCTACGACGACGGAAGTCCGGAATTGGTTTATTATACAGAACTTACCGGCTCTCGTGCCGCATTGAGATACAACAACATGATGGGAGATTCATTAATCGGTCTGGCCATTTGGTTCGAAGCGATGAATACAGAACCCGCCGGCGGCAATGACTCTTATTTTCCTATGGTATGGGCAGTGAATAACATTGGCGAACCGGGAAATACAATTGCTCAGGGAGAGTGGTCGTCGGTTGATTTTACCGCTGGACAGGAAAACGGTTGGCGGTTGAGTAAGTTTATAGACCCTGTGTATATTCCTTCGGGCGGATTTTTTGTCGGGGTAACCCAAACCACTGATGATTATTTGAACATAGGGCTGGACCTGAACAGTAATCTCAACGATGGTAGATTGTATTGGTATGATCCGGTATACGGTATTTGGACCGAAAACACTTCTGCCGCGAATGCCTCTCTCATGATTCGTCCCGTATTCAAATCGACCAAACTGGGGCCGCTTTCTGTGGAGAATTCATCTCTGGAGAATGCCGGTATCTTTCCAAATCCGGTAACAGACGAGATGACCATCCGGCCCGGAACAGAATCGTTTTTTGGCGTGGCCGAAGTGTTGGATCTGAGCGGAAAAGTAATTCGGAAAATACCGGTTAATGGCAGTACCACCTGGTCTGCCGGTGATCTGGCTTCCGGAATGTACCTGATGCGGATTCAATCCTCTGTGAACAGTGATCAGCGTGTACTTAAATTTGTGAAACAGTAAACATGGCCGAAGAGCAGGATCCGATTGACGAACTCAACGAAGAACAGGAACTATTTGAACATTACCGGTATTCAGCCGACAAAGGACAGGAGCCATTAAGGATTGACAAGTACCTTATGGACCGCGTTCCGAATACCTCCCGGAATAAAATTCAAAGTGCCGCACACAACGGAAATATCCGGGTGAACGATCAGATCGTGAAGCCGAATTACAAGGTGAAGCCGGGCGATGAAATCTCGATTGTACTTCCTTATCCGATCCGCGAAATCGAGCTGATTCCCGAGGATATTCCGCTCGATATTGTTTATGAAGATGATCAGTTGGTGATCATCAACAAACCTGCGGGACTGGTCGTACATCCGGGTTACGGAAATTATACCGGAACGCTGGTCAACGCACTCATCTATCATTTCGATCATTTACCCGAAACCAATGGTGGTTATGATTCCCGGCCGGGATTGGTTCACCGGATAGACAAGCTCACCACCGGTTTGATGGTCGTTGCCAAAACGGAACACGCCCAAACCAATCTTGCCCGCCAGTTTTTTGATCGCACCACCGACCGCAGGTACAACGCATTGGTGTGGGGTGAATTGCCGGACGAAGGAACCATCGAAGGATACATAGGAAGAAATCTGAAAAACCGGAAAGTGATGGATGTTTTTCCCGAAGGAGAATACGGGAAACACGCAGTAACACATTACAAAACATTGGAGCGGTTTGGTTATGTATCGTTGGTGGAATGCAAGCTCGAAACAGGCCGTACGCATCAAATCCGGGTTCACTTTCAGCACATCGGTCATCCGTTGTTCGGTGATTTCGAATACGGCGGAGACAAAATTCTTAAAGGCACCACCTTTACCAAATACCGGCAGTTTATTACGAATTGTTTTAAAATAATGCCAAGGCAGGCGCTTCATGCGCGCACGCTCGGGTTGACGCATCCCACCACCGGAAAGCGAATGGAATTCACATCTGATTTACCGGAGGATATGTTGGAGCTGATTGAGAAATGGCGGAATTATATCGCCAGTCGGAAAGAATAGAATCTATTCCTGTTCACTTCCCCAACTTTCTTTTTCTGAATCACTCCAAAGATGCGGGAAGAATTTGCGCTGCTGAAACTGAGGATGCAGGTATTTTTTCCACTCGCTTCCGCCGGTAGCAGCCTTCGTTTCGGTTTTACTCTCCAGATAATGCCGCGCGGTTTTTAAATGCACGTGCGGCCATTCCACGTTGTACATCCGGTCGAATTCTTTTAGGTTGGCCAGCATTTCTGCAGACGCATCGGTGCGACGTCGGCTCTTTTCTTCGAGCGTATGGCCCTTCACTTTTTTCGCGAGTAAAATTAAGCTGTCGAGATATTTGTCTTCAAAATTCCGGAGGGTGAGCGTTTTCTTACCGGTTTTTCGATTCATTCCGGCGTCTTTCCAGTAGATGTGTTCGAAATATTCTTCTACCGAAGGATTTGCTCCAAGCCTTTTCTTGCCCTCGTCGTTCACGAGGTTTTCCAGCGGTGTACAGTAAATTTCAATGTGGCGGAACTGCACGCTTTGAAATCCGCTGGCTGGGGCCAGGGTGCTTCGGAAAGTGTTGTAATCGTCATAGTTCATCCCCGATTTCATCACATCAAAAGAAGTAATGAGCATTGACGTATACCGGTTTAAGCGGTTGACTTTATCCGCCCAAACAGCATCCTCGAGATCTTCTTCAACCAGTTGCTGAATTTCGTGCACCATCATTTTCAACACCAGTTCAGTCACTTGATGGTACATGATAAAAATCGATTCGTCCTTAAATCCGGTCCGTGGTTTCTGCAACGAAAGGAGTGTGTCAACTTCTACGTAATCCCAGTAATTGATGGGTTTCGCGTGCAGCAATCCACGCAGGTAGGTGTCGGGGTTTTCACCAAGAGCGCGGTATTTTTCTTCAATCTGTTGAAAAAGCGGGTTATCAGTCATAAAGTGTGGGATTTAAAAAGTGCAATTCCGAAAGAAGTAAGGCAGATTACTTTAATAATTTCCATTCCAACATACACAAAGTGCAGGTTTGACGGCGGGACTTCGAGATGCTGAATGTGCAACTCTGCGCGGGCGTCGAGCGCAGGTAAAAGCCAAACCGTTTGTAGCAGCACCAACAATAACGGAACGAGGTACAACACGAATTCCCATTTGAGGATAATTCCTTTTCCTAGAACGAGATTGGCGGCTACAAGGATGGCCAGAACCCACTCAATTTTGTTGAGCGCCCCGAACACCAGCCTTCCGATTCCCAGCCCCAGCGGAATGGTGATGCCCGGAGCTCTGAATTTGAGCCATGCTTCCATAAAACTGATGGCGCAAACGAATCCAATCCACAAAAAAGCGGCACTGATCGCCACCGGAAACTTCACCGAAATCATAAAATGGGCTTTTGCGGATTGTTGCGGTAGTGTTCTATTTTGAAGTGAAACATTTCAGCCATTTTCTCGGCGCGCCATTTGGCTTCGTCCGCCTTTTCGCCTTCAAAAATTTCGTCTATCGTTGCGAAGAAAAGCTGCAGCCAACGGATAAAATGTTCTTTTTCTACAGGAAGATTTGCATGCGGCACAAACGGACTGCCGTGGTAGGTGTGTTCGCCGAGCAGAACTGTTTGCCAGAATCGGTACATTTTCTCCAGGTGCTCCGGCCAGCGATCCTGAATAACGTTGTCAAAAATATGTCCCAACTTCTCGTCTCCACGCACTTTTCCGTAGAAAGTGTCAACCAGTAGTTTTACATCCTCGAGGGTCAGTATTTCTTTTTTCGTCATTATGGTGATACTTTTGATATTGATTCCAATTCTTGCAGTTCTGAGAAATCTCGGGCAAAGTTAAGGAATCTGCACAATAAAGGATAAGTTTGTCCGATAAATTCGACCTATGGAAGTAACCGAAGAAAAAAGCGCACTCCGAAAGGAAATGTTGGAACGGAGGAATTTGACTTCACCGGCAGAAAAACGCGCTTACGACAAATGGATTTGTGGAGAATTGCAGCAGATTATTTCCGATCGGAAATGTAAGGTGGTGCATGCCTATCTTCCGTTGCGCGGCGAAATAAATATCCGGCCGTTGCTCGAAAACCTGTTGAAACAAAATGTGAAGGTCGTGACGCCCAAAACTTTACCGCGTCCAAAGCTGGAAAACAGGGTGTTGAAATCTTTTGATTCATTAGATATCGGAGTTATGAAAACCCAGTATCCGGCAGAGGCCGATGTTTATGAAGGACCCTTTGATCTGATTATTGTTCCTGGTCTGGCCATAGATCGTGAGAAATTCAGATTGGGTTATGGAGGCGGTTATTATGACCATTTTCTGGCGCAACAACCCAACGCGTATAAAGTCGGGATTTACTATCCGTTTCAATTGATTGACAAGGTTCCGACAGAGGCCCATGATGTGCAACTGGATGCTGTTTTGATTGGAGATCCGCTCAAGTCGAAT